>NZ_BAAAIR010000025.1:0-202891 GCF_039526165.1 Brachybacterium tyrofermentans | reverse complement strand
CCGTTCTACGTCAACGACGCGACGCTCCCCATCACCACGAACCGGGAAGAGCCAGGTTGATGCCTGGGAGACCACCTACCTCCACGTTCTGCGCGGGGAGGATCCCGTCTTCGAGTGGGTCAGCGGCACCGGAGCGCGACCCACTCTGCAGGCCCTGCCCCAGGAGCTCCGCGAAACCTTCGAGACCGAGTTCCGGGCGCGTCTGCGCCGTGCCTATCCCGACGAGGGACAGGGAGTCGTGCTGCCCTTCCGACGCCTCTTCGCGGTAGCGCGCACGGCCGGCTGAACGGCTCAGTGGGCCGGCGGGAAGCTCTTCTGCGCCGCCTTCGCGATCTTGTTCAGCTGGGCACGATCCGCGATCGCCCCGAGCACGCCGCCCAGGCCAGGGATCGCCTTGCCGAACAGGCGCACCGACCGCAGGCCGAACTTGCGCAGGATGCGGCCGCCGATCGCGCTCGCGACGGCGGACTCAGTGCTGCGGGGCAGGCGCTTGGCGACGGTGCGGGTCGCGACGCCGGCGATGGGTCCGAGGCCGATGTTCTTGAGCACGTCCCCGGACTCCTCGCCCAGCAGGGACGCGAGCACACGCACCCGGACCTCCTCGTCGTCGAGGTCGTAGCCGCGCACCACCGCGATCGCGCCGACCATGCGGGTGGACTGGGCGTAGAACTCCACCACGTTCGTGGGCAGCAGCACGGGCAGCGTGAAGATGCCGCCGAGCCCGGTGAGGAAACCGGCGATCGTGACGCCGCGCCGATGGCGACGCACCAGGCGTCGCACGGCCTTCTCGGGCCGCTTGCAGGCACGGCCGCGCTGCGCACGCCGCGCGACGTCCTGCGCCGAGGAGAACGTCAGCTTGCCGTCCAGGCCGATGTCCCGGAACGTCTCGACCATGCGCTGCAGGGCGCCCCCGTCGGATCCGGCCTCACCCGAGCGGGCCTCCTTCATGGCCTCCCGAGCGGTCGTCTTGGTGCTGTCGTCACGGCTCAGCAATCCGAGGATCCCCATGGCGTCTCCCTCCCGGTCGTGGTCCGACGGCCCTTCACGGGCGACGGCTGGTGACGCCATCATGCACGCCCCGGCCCCGGGCCGTCACCGATCCGACCGCTCGGTGCGGCACGGCTGGGGACCACGGGCCGGGCGTGACGGACCTCCTGGCCGACACCGACCCCGCCTGCCGCCAGGAGCCACCGCCCCGCCGTAGGCTCGAGGGACCATGCAGCAGAAGCTCTACCGAGACGATGCGATCGTCCTGCGCACCCATCCCCTGGGCGAGGCCGATCGCATCATTACGCTTCTCACCCGGCGGCACGGCAAGGTGCGCGCCGTCGCCAAGGGCGTGCGCCGCACCGGCAGCCGCTTCGGCGCGCGACTGGAGCCGTTCACCCTGGTGGACGTGCAGCTGCACACCGGTCGCAGCCTGCACACCGTCACCCAGGTGGTCGCGATCGAGGCCTTCGCCATCGGGATCAGTGCGGACTACAGCCGCTTCACGGCCGCGAGCGCGATGCTCGAGACCACCGACCGCCTCACGGACGAGATGGTGGACCCCAGCCAGCGAGGCTTCCTCATGCTCGTCGGTGCGCTGAGGGCGATGTCGCAGGGGCGGATCGCCCCGCCCCTGGTCCTGGACTCGTTCCTCATCCGCACCCTCGCCGTCTCCGGCTGGGCGCCCGAGCTGGCCGTGTGCGCGACCTGCGGAGCGCCGGGCCCGCACCATGCCCTCGACATCCGCGCCGGTGGCCTGGTGTGCACCGCCTGCCGCAAGCCCGGGGCCATCGCCGTGCGCCAGTCCACGATTGAGCACATGATCTTCCTGCTCGCCGGCGACTGGGACAATGTCGTCACGGTCGACGAGACCGTCATGCAGGAGGCAGGGTGCCTGATCACCGACACGATCACCTGGCACCTCGAGCGCTCCGTGCGCTCCCTGAGCTACGTCGAACGCTGAGAACCCGACTGCTGAGACCCCGAACGCTGCGGCATCGTCCGCCGACCGTCCGCCCGCGAGACCCCCTGGAGGCCACCGATGCCCGGCGCACCCGTTGCTGCATATGACGAGCCGTTCGAGCACCCCAGCGGTGCGCGCCCGCCGTCGTTGCCGACCCCCACGATCCCCGGCCACGTCGCCGTGGTGATGGACGGCAACGGTCGTTGGGCGAACCGGCAGGGGCTTCCGCGCACAGCAGGTCATGAGGCGGGGGAGGCGGCCCTGCTCGACGTCGTCGCCGGTGCGCTGCAGATCGGCGTGACCCATCTGTCGGCCTACGCGTTCTCCACCGAGAACTGGAAGCGCTCCCCGGAGGAGGTGCGCTTCCTCATGGGCTTCTCGCGCTCGGTGCTGCGCCGCCAGCGCGACACCCTGAACTCCTGGGGCGTGCGGATCGTGTGGATCGGCCGCGAGCAGCGCCTGTGGGGCAGCGTCATCAAGGAGCTGCGCGAGGCGGAGGAGCTCACGCGCACCAACTCCCGGATGACGCTCTACATGTGCGTGAACTACGGCGGCCGCGCCGAGATCATCGACGCGGTGCGGGAGATCGCCGAGGAGGCACGCTCCGGGCGCCTGCGCGGGCGCGGCATCAACGAACGCACCCTCGCCCGGCATCTCGCCGATCCTGACATGCCGGATGTGGATCTGTTCCTGCGCACCAGCGGGGAGCAGCGCACCTCGAACTTCCTGCTGTGGCAGTCCGCCTACGCCGAGCTCGTGTTCGTCCCCGAGCTGTGGCCCGATGTGGACCGCGTGGTGCTGTGGCGCGCGATCACGGAGTACGCCCGGCGCGACCGTCGGTACGGGGGAGCGATCGACGTGCCCGGCGCGGCGGAAGCGGACGTCTCGGAGGCGGAGGCCGCGGAGGCCGATCCCGCCTGAGCGACGGGTTCGGCATCGGGTGGTGCAGGCGGGTCAGTCGGGCCGACCGGCGCCAGGGTCGGTGCGCCTCTCGCTGTCCGCTGCCGCAGACGTCGTCGCCTCCTGGTCCCTGGAGGACTCAGCGGTGACGGGGGAGCCCGCGGCGACGGAGCTCTGCGCGGAGACCTCATCGGCAGGAGTGAGCACCCCGCCGGCGCGCCGGCGATGGCGCAGCAGCACGGCGATGAGCACCACGATCAGGGCGAGCACGGCGACTGCGGCCCAGGGGGAGCGCAGGAACAGCTCCAGCCAGGCGGCGAAGGCCACCAGGCCGATGGTGGCGTAGATGAACGCCCAGGCGGCGCCGCCGATGGCGAGCGCGGGCAGATAACGCTTCAGCGGCATCCCGGTGAGTCCGGCCGCGGCGTTGACAGCGGTCTGGAAGCCGACGGTCAGGAAGCTGAGGGCGACGACGGGGGCGCCCCAGCGGTTGACGATCTCGGTGGCCCGCTCCACCCGAGGGGATTCCAGGAAGGCGGCGATCCGGCCTCGACGGGCGACCCGTCGGGCGCCCCGGCCCAGCGCATAGGTCGACCCGGCGCGCAGCCAGATCACCACGTACAGGAACCCCATCGCCTGGAGCAGCGGCAGCGACTCCACCCAGTCCATCATCGGCGTGGGGCCTCGCCCTCGACCGCTCCGGCGCTCTCGATCTCCCCGTCGGCCGCGCCCTCCTCGTCGTCGGGATCCTCCACGTCGTCGAGCTCCTCGACGTCGCCGGCCCCCGGCCCGGCGCCGCCGTGGTCGGTGCACAGACCGAACACCTCGAGGGTGTGATCGAGGTCGGTGAAGCCGTGCTCCCGGGCGATGGCGGTCATGGCGCTCTCGAGCTTGGGCGCGAGGAACTCGACGGTGCGACCGCACTCCCGGCACACGAGATGGTGATGATGCCCGGTGTCCTCGCACTGGCGGTACAGCGACTCCCCGTCGCCGGCGACCAGCACGTCGAGCCGACCGGAGCGGCTGAGGGCCTGCAGGTTGCGATACACGGTGGCCAGGCCCACGGTCTCGCCGTCGGCCCGCATCTGCTCGTGGATCTGCTGGGCGCTGCGGAAGTCGTCCTGTCGGGCGAGCGTCTCGAGGATCGCGGAGCGCTGGCGGGTGTTCCGTTGCATGCCTCGATTGTCTCCCATGTCGGTCGGGACCTTCATCGCTGCCAACCGGTGTGAGGACGTGCCGCGGCGACCTCATGTGCGGTCTCGGCGGAGCGCTCCTGGCGGGTGCGGGTCTCCGCGTCCGGCTCGGTCGGCGCGGTCCCGGTCCGGCTGCGGGTGCCGAGGACCGTCCGTACGAGCAGCGCGACGATGTAGACGGCGATCGTGGCCAGCACGATCACACCGCCGGGGGGCAGGTCGACGTAGACGGTGATCAGGAGCCCGCCCAGAGCGCACACCACCGCGATCACCATGGCGGTGCGCATGGTGCGGGTGAAGCCGACGACGAGCTGCTGCGCCGCGGCGACAGGGACGATCATGAGCGCAGAGACCATCAGCGCACCCACGATGCGCATCGAGAGCGTGACGGTGAGGGCGGCCATCACCGCGATGAGGATGTTGACCGTGCGCACCGGCAGACCGGAGGCTCGGGCGAACTCCTCGTCGCCCGTGACCGCCGCGAGCAGGGAGCTCAGACCGATCCCGATCACGAGCACCACGACGGCGAGCACGAGGGCGATGAGCAGATCCGGGGCCGTGACCGTGGACAGGGAGCCGAACAGATAGCCCATGAGGTTCTGCGAGGTGCCGCCGGCGAGCTGGATGATCACGACGCCGCCGGCGATGCCGCCGTAGAACATGATCGCCAGCGCGACGTCGCGGCTGGTGTGGCTGACCTCGCGCACGTACTCGATCGCCAGCGCGCCGATGACGGAGGCGGCCAGCGCGCCCGGGATCGCGAGCAGATCGGCGGGGGTGGCGGTGGTCCAGGCGCCCACCAGCCAGCCGACCGCCACGCCGGTCAGGGCCACGTGGCCGAGGCCGTCGCCGAGCAGGGAGAGGCGCTTCTGGACCAGGTAGGTGCCGACCACCGGAGCGGTCAGCCCGATGAGCACCGCGATGATCAGCGGGTACCGCAGCAGGTCGGAGGTGAGGATGTCGAGTGGGGAGATCATGCGGGGTGGATCTCCTGTCCGAGGCATTCGTGAGGCGGGAGGCTGTCGAGCAGGTGCTCGTGCCCGGGGTCCAGCGGCGGGCGATCGCCGGCATCGCCGTCGTGCACCACCCTGCCGTGGTCCAGGACCACCGCCCGCGTGATGTCCCGTTCGAGCATCCCGGTCTCGTGCAGGACCACGAGGATGGTGGTGCCGCGCGCGGTGAGCTCGCGGAAGAGGGAGGCGATGAGCTGCTGGGTGGAGAGGTCCACGCCGGAGAAGGGCTCGTCCAGCACGAGGAACTCCGGCTCGCGCACGAGGGCACGGGCCAGCATCACCCGTCGGCGCTGCCCGCCGGACATCCGGGTGATGGGCCGGCCCGCCAGGTCCCCGAGCCCCACGGCGTCCAGCGCCGTGCGCACCCGGGGGTCCCGGGTCCGCGGCCACCAGGAGCGCGAGGTGAGCAGGCCGCTGGCCACGGACTCCCGGGCGGTCGCCGGGATGGAGCCGGCCTCCGAGGAGTCCTGGGGCACGTATCCGAGACGGTCGTGCACCGCTGCGCGGTGGACCTCCTGCCCGAAGAGCGTCGCGCTGCCGGACTCCAGGGGGAGCACGCCGACGACGGCTCGCAGCAGGGTGGACTTCCCCGAGCCGTTCGCGCCCAGCAGGGCGACCATCTCGCCGGGGGCGATCCGCAGATCGACATCGTGGAGGATACGTGTCCCGGAGAGCTGGACGTTCGCCCTCCGGACCTCGACAACGGGCTCCGCGGATCGTTTCATGCCCAGCTCTCCAGGAGCTTCCTGCTGTTCTCTCGCATCACAGCAGGGTAGTCCGTGCTCTCGTCGAGCTGGGTCTCGAGGTTGTCGAGTTCCTCACTGGCGATGCCGAGGTTCTCCGCGAGGGTCTGGGCGACCTTCGGGGACGCCGTGGTCTCGAAGAAGATGGTGGAGACGTTCTCCTCCGTCACGAGCTTCTCGAGGTCGAGAAGACGCTGGGGGGAGGGCTCGCTCTCGGGGTCCACCCCGGCGATGCCGATCTGGTGGAGGTCGTACCGGTCCGCCAGGTAGGCGTACGCCGCGTGGCTCGTGATGAAGGCGCGCTCCCCGTCGACGCTCCCGTACTGCTCGGTGAGCTCCGCGTCCAGGGACTCGAGATCGCTGCGCACCTCCGCGGCGGCGGTGGAGAAGGCGTCGGCGCCGTCCGGGGCCAGCTCCCCCAGGCGGGCGGCGAGGGCATCGCCGACCTCGGCCATCCGCAGCGGATCGTGCCAGAAGTGGGGGTCGTTCGGGCCATGATCGTGCTCGTCGTGGCTCTCGTCGTCTGCGTGCTCGTGCTCGTGCTCGTCGCCGCCCGCGTCGGAGCCCTCCTCCTCGTGGGAGTGGCCGCCGCTGGGGAGCATGGTGACCACCTCGGAGACGTCGAGCACGTTGTCCCCGTCTCCCGAGGCGATCGCATCGTCGAGGGAGGCCTGGTAGCCCGGGATCTGCAGCACCAGCCCCGCCTCCTGGACCGCCATGACCTGGCGGACGGAGAGCTCGAGGCCGTGCGCGTCGGCGCCCGGGGTGGCGAGGTCGGTCACGTCCACGTGCTCGCCGCCGATCCGTGCCAGGAGGTAGGAGAGCGGATAGTTCGAGGTCACCACGGTGATCCCTCCGCTTCCGCCGCTGCCTCGGTCCCCACCGTCGCCGCAGGCGGCGAGCAGGGCGGCGCCCGCACCGAGTCCGGTGAGGGCGAGCAGGGAGCGGCGCGTGGGGCGCGGAGTGAACGTCATGACAATCATTCTCACCAAGCCGGCAGGCCTGCGCAAGCCGACGGGCCGCCGGGGCCGCCCGGCGTGCGCACCGTCACACGTTCGCCGTCGGTATGCTGGGACGGTTCTGTTCCACCCTCGTCACCAGGAGTCTCCCCGTGGCCAAGGCCCCCGCCAGCACGCTGGACAACGTCATCTCCCTCACCAAGAAGCGCGGCTTCGTCTTCCCGGCAGGAGAGATCTACGGCGGTACGCGCTCTGCCTGGGACTACGGCCCTCTCGGCGTGGAGCTCAAGGAGAACATCAAGCGTCAGTGGTGGCGCACCTTCGTGCAGTCCCGCGCCGACATGGTGGGCCTGGACTCCTCGATCATCCTCCCCAAGCGCGTCTGGGAGGCGTCCGGCCACGTCGCGACCTTCACCGACCCGCTGGTGGAGTGCAAGAGCTGCCACAACCGCTTCCGCGAGGACCACCTCATCGAGGGCTTCACGGAGAAGAAGGGTCGCGCGCCCGAGGGCGGCGTGGCCGAGGTGCCCTGCCCCAACTGCGGCACCCGCGGCGAGTACACCGATCCGCAGCAGTTCTCCGGCCTGATCAAGACCTTCCTCGGCCCGGTCGACACCGAGGCCGGCCTCACGTACCTGCGCCCCGAGACCGCCCAGGGCATCTTCGTGAACTTCCTCAACGTGGTCACCGCGACCCGTCAGAAGCCCCCGTTCGGCATCGGCCAGGTCGGCAAGGCGTTCCGCAACGAGATCACCCCCGGCAACTTCATCTTCCGCACCCGCGAGTTCGAGCAGATGGAGATCGAGTTCTTCACGCCGCCCGCGGAGGCCCAGACGCACTTCGACGCCTGGGTCGAGGACTGCTGGAACTGGTTCATCGACCTCGGCATGAACCCGGACAACCTGCGCCGCTTCGACGTGCCCGAGGACGACCGCGCCCACTACAGCGCCGGCACCATCGATTTCGAGTACCGCTTCGGCTTCCAGGGCAGCGAGTGGGGCGAGCTCATGGGCATCGCCAACCGCACCGACTTCGATCTCACCAGCCACACCGAGGGCTCGGGCACGAAGATGCAGTACTTCGACCAGGCCGCCAACGAGCGGTACACGCCGTACGTGATCGAGCCCAGCTTCGGCCTGACCCGCTCGATGATGGCGTTCCTGGTGGATGCCTACACCGAGGACGAGGCCCCGAACTCCAAGGGCGGCGTCGACAAGCGCACCGTGCTCAAGCTCGACCCGCGCCTGGCCCCGATCAAGGCCGCGGTGCTGCCGCTGTCCAAGAGCGAGGACCTCGTTCCCCGGGCCACCCAGCTCGCCGATCAGCTGCGCAAGCACTGGAACGTCGAGATGGACGTCACGCAGGCCATCGGCCGTCGCTACCGTCGACAGGACGAGATCGGCACCCCGTTCTGCATCACCGTCGACTTCGAGACCGCGACGGATCAGGCCGTGACGATCCGCGAGCGCGACACCATGACGCAGGAGCGCGTGGCGCTCGACCAGGTCGAGTCCTACCTCGCCGCGCGCCTCCTCGGCGCCTGAGCCCGGGCGCGCGGGAGGCCCGGTCGTGGAGGGGAGCTCGGAGACCGGTGCCGACCTCTCGCGAGCGTATTTCGGCCAGGTCGTGCGTCCGCTGCTCGCGGCGCACGACGCAGGGCTCGAGGTCGCCGCGGCGCGGCTGGGATCGGGCTCCGATGTGCTCGGCTTCGACGACGCCCAGTCGCGGGACCACGACTGGGGCCTGCGCCTGACCGTGCTCGTCGAGGACGACCGCGCCCCGGAGATCGACGCGCTGCTGGAGAGCGAGCTGCCGGAGACCTGGCAGGGATTCCTCACGCGCTTCGCGACCACCTGGGATCCCGTCGTGCGACAGCGGGTGGAGGTCGCCTCGGCGGCCGGCTTCGCGGCATCCCGGCTCGGCATGGATCCCTCGAGGGGGCTGACGCTCCCGGACTGGCTGTCCCTCACCGGGCAGTCCGTCCTCGAGGTCACGGCGGGACCGGTCTTCCACGACGGTCCGGGCGTGCTGACCCGGATCCGGGAGGGGCTCGCCTGGTATCCGGATGACGTCTGGCGGTATGCCCTGGCTGCGGACTGGTCGCGGCTGGGCCAGGAGTTCCCCGACGTGGGGCGAGCAGGGCTGCGCGGGGATGAGGACGGCTCGGCCGTGATCGCCGCCCGGCATGTGCGCACCATGCTGCACCTCGCCCATCTGCTGCATCGCCGCTGGCCACCGTACGGGAAGTGGCTGGCCCGCTCGGCCGCCAGGCTGCCGGGCGGGGGAGCGCTGCGCATCGCCCTGCACGAGGTGCTGCGCGCCAGAGATTGGAGATCCCGACAGGCCGCCCTGGCGGATGCCGCCGAGCTGCTCGCCATGATCCAGGGCGAGCAGGGACTGCCCACGATGGAGCCCGCCACCGAACCGTTCTTCGAGCGCCCCCACATCGGCGTGCGGGAGATGGCCGAGCTGCTGACCGCGCAGATCCGCGACCCGGAGGTCCGGGCGCTTCCGGTCGGGGTCGGCCCCGCCGAGCAGATCAGCGACAACGTGAGCGTGCTCGTCGATCCGGCGCTGCGCCGGCGGCTCGTCGGCAGCTGAGATCCACACCCTCTGCCCTGCGCTGATCAGCGCCGGGCAGAGATCCTCCCGTCGGGCCGATCCGAGGCCGAGGCTGGGTCCATGACACACACCCGTTCGCTTCCACGACTCGACGACACCTCGCCGTCCTCCGCACCGGACGCCCTCGGCGCCCTGACCGCCACCCGGCTGCTCCACCATCGAGTGCTGATCCTGGACCGTGAGCTCGATCAGGCCAATGGCGCCCAGCTCAGCGCCCAGCTGCTGCTGCTCGCCGCTGAGGAACCGCAGCAGGACATCACCCTGCTCATCAACTCCCCGGGCGGCCTGGTGCCCGCGATGCTCGCGATCGGGGACCTCATGGACCTGATCCCCTGCGACGTGCGCACGGTGGCGCTGGGGATGGCCTACAGCGCCGGGCAGTTCCTGCTCACCCATGGCACCCCCGGCAAACGGATGATCCTTCCCCATGGCCGCGTGCTGATGCATCAGGGGTCGGCCGGTTTCGGAGGCAGCGCGGCCGACATCGAGCTGCAGGCGGAGGACCTCCGCCGCGGCCGCGACCTCCTCATCGAGCTGACCGCGCAGCGCACCGGGCAGAGCGTGGAGACGATCGCCCAGGACTCGGAACGGGACCGGATGTGGGATGCACGCGGGGCCGTCGACTACGGATTCGCCGACCGTGTCGTCACCTCCCTCGAGGAGATCCTGCCGCTGGGCATCCCTTCCCGCGGAGGCACGTCGCTCGGCTCCCTCGCACCCACCCCGGCACGCCCCGACTCCGCAGCAGCAGGAGATCTCCGATGAGCACCTACACGATCCCCAGCGTCATCGAACGCACCCGTACCGGCGTCGAGCGCAGCGCGGACGTCTACTCGCGCCTGCTCTCGGATCGCATCATCTACCTCGGCACCCCGATCGATGACGGCGTCGCCAACTCGGTGATCGCGCAGATCCTGCACCTGGAGAACGAATCCTCCGACGCGCCGATCCACCTCTACCTCAATTCCAGCGGCGGTGACGCCCAGGCGGTGCTGGCCATCTACGACACCCTCGCGTACGTGCGCAGCACGGTGGCGGTCACCTGCGTGGGCCAGGCGGTCGCGGCGCCGGTGGTCCTGCTCGCCGCGGGGACGCCCGGGATGCGGTCGGTGCTGCCCCACACCCGGGTGATGCTGCATCCGCTCGAGGCGCAGGGCCGCGGAGCGGTGCCGGATCTGATCCTCGCCACGGAGGAGGTGGAGCGGATCCGTCGGGCGTTGGAGGCGCTGATCGCCGAGCACTCCGAGCGGTCCCTGGAGCAGGTGCGGCGTGACCTCGAGCGGGAGCAGGTGCTCGACGCCGAGGCGACCGTCGCCTACGGCCTCGCCGATGAGGTGCTGCTCAGGCGGCCGACAGCAGGCTGAGGCGGGGCCGGGCGGCGAGGGAGACCTCGCCGCCCGGAGCCCCCTGCCCGGTGCGCTCAGCGGCGGCGGAGGTGAGATCGAGGGTCTCCGGGCGCAGGAGAGCAGGCCCGCGGAACCTCTCGGTCGCCCCTGCGCCGACGCGCTCGTCCGCCTCCGCACGCCCTCGGAGCACGGCGTCGCCGGCCGCCCGGAGCAGGAGCTGCGGGACGGTGACCTCGAGGGCCCCGGTGATGGCGGCGAGCAGCTCGGAGGAGGGGTCCTTGCGGCCACGCTCGACGTCGGAGAGATGCTGCATGCTGATCCCCGCGGTGGCGGCGACCTGGGCGAGCGTCCGGCCCTGCCGTCGGCGCTCGTCGCGGAGCACCGCGCCCACCAGCTCACGCAGCAACGGCTCCAGATGCTCATCCATGACCCAAGGCTACGCGCGCGCTCCGGCAGCCGTCCCCGCCTCTGCCCAGGGCAGAATCCTGTCCGGCCGGACGGACCGGGTGCTCCGGGCCCGCGTCGGGCGCATGATGGATGTCTCCGGGGCACGACGCCGTCGCGCCTGCCCGTCACTCCGGGAAGGAGCTCGCACATGTTCACCTCCGTGCTCGCCACCATCACCGTCGCCGACCTCGATGCCGCCGAGAGCTGGTACACGCGGCTGTTCGGTGCGGGACCTGACGCGCGACCCATGGCCGGCCTGCTGGAATGGCACCTGTCCCAGGGCAACGGCGTCCAGGTGTTCGCCGAGGAGGAGCACGCCGGGCACTCCGCCCTGGTGCTCGGCACGGACGACCTCGATCTGGAGGCGGCACGGCTCCGGGACGCCGGGATCGACCAGCCCGCCCCGCAGCCCGGCGGTGGGGCCCGGGTGCTGGTGCTCGCGGATCCCGACGGGAACCGCGTCGTCCTCTTCGGAGCCTGATCGGGTCGGCGCTGTCCCGAGCGGTCTTCCTCCCCACCCCGTGCCGATGCACATCACCCTGCCCCTCCCTCCCGGACGACGGGCCCAGGTGGGACAATCATCCTGATGACCACCCTCGACGCCCCCACCGCCCCGCCCGCGCAGCCCGCCGGCGCCGCTCGTCGATCCCTGACGATCGGCCCGCACACGATCGACACGCCCGTGGTGCTCGCCCCCATGGCCGGCATCACGAACATGGCGTTCCGTCTGCTGTGCCGCGAGTTCGGTGCGATGCACAGCGACGACGACGGCGGGCTGTTCGTCGGCGAGATGGTCACCACCCGTGCGCTCGTGGAGGACCACAAGGAGTCCTGGCGCATGGTGACGATGGGCGAGCGCGAGACACCGCGCTCCGTGCAGCTGTACGGCGTGGACCCGGCCACGGTGCGCCGAGCCGTCGAGATGATCCGCGAGCGCGATCTCGCCGATCACATCGACCTCAACTTCGGCTGCCCGGTCCCCAAGGTGACCCGCCGCGGGGGCGGCGGCGTGCTGCCCTGGAAGTCGGAGCTGTTCACGCGGATCGTGCGCGCCGCGGTCGAGGCCGCCGGCCCCGAGGTCCCCGTCACCGTGAAGACCCGTATCGGCATCGACGACGAGCACCAGACCTTCGCCGACGCCGGGCTCATCGCGCAGGAGGTCGGGGCGGCGGCGATCGCCCTGCACGGCCGCACGGTGGTCCAGCACTACTCCGGCACCGCCCGCTGGGAGAAGATCACCGAGCTCAAGGAGCTGGTCACCGGCATCCCGGTGCTCGGCAACGGCGACATCTGGTCCGCGGAGGACGCGATCTCGATGATGGACCAGACGGGCTGCGACGGGGTCGTCGTGGGTCGCGGCTGCCAGGGCCGCCCGTGGCTGTTCGCCGACCTCGCCGCCGCCTTCGCCGGGAAGCCTGACCGGGTGCAGCCCACGATGGGTGACGTCGCGACGATCTTGCGCCGTCACGCCGAGCTGCTCGTGGAGTTCTACGAGGACGAGGGGCGCGGTCTGCGCGACCTGCGCAAGCACGTCGCCTGGTACTTCAAGGGCTATCCCGTGGGCGGCGAGATGCGCCATCGCCTGGCGACCATGGAATCCCTCGCCGACCTCGATGCCAAGCTCGCCGAGCTCGATCTGTCCAGCCCCTATCCGGGTGCGGCGGTCGAAGGCCCCCGGGGCCGGGCCGGGACCCCGAAGAAGGCCGTGGTGCCCGAGGGCTGGATGACCTCCCGCGAGCTGTCCGCCGACCATGCCGCACGCCTCCACGAGGCCGAGCTCGACACGTCGGGGGGCTGAGCCGTGACCACCTCGCGCACTCCGGGAAGCGTCCCGGAACCGGCAACCGGCTACACGCAGGCCGACGTCGAACGCTGGGCCGACGAATCCCCGAAGTCCCAGGCCCGCACCCCGTTCCAGCGGGACCGCGCCCGCGTGCTGCACTCCTCGGCCCTGCGCCGGCTGGGCGCCAAGACCCAGGTGCTCGGTGCCGGGGCCAACGACTTCGTGCGCACGCGGCTCACCCACTCCCTCGAGGTGGCGCAGGTGGGCCGTGACATCGGCCTAGAGCTCGGCTGCGACCCCGACATCGTCGATGCCGCCTGCCTCTCCCACGATCTCGGCCACCCGCCCTTCGGGCACAACGGCGAGAAGGTGCTCGACACCCTGGCCGCGGATTTCGGCGGCTTCGAGGGCAACGCCCAGACCCTGCGCCTGCTCACCCGGCTGGAGCCGAAGGTGCTGGGGGAGGAGCGCCCCTTCGGTCTGAACCTCACCCGAGCGAGCGTCGATGCGGCGATCAAGTATCCCTGGGCGCGGGGCGAGGGCCCGGACCCGAGGTCTCCGAAGTTCGGTGCCTACGCGGATGATCTCGACGTCTACGAGTGGGCCCGCCAGGGCGCCGTCCCGGGCCGGAAGTGCTTCGAGGCGCAGGTCATGGACCTCGCCGACGACATCGCGTACTCGGTCCACGACATCGAGGATGCGATCACCGGGCGCACCCTGGACCTCGGGAAGCTGCGCGAGCCGATGGAGCGCTCCGCGGCGCTCTACGTCGTGCAGGACTGGTACATGCCGGGTGAATCCCTCGACGCCCTGGACGCGGCGCTGCAGCGCCTCGAGGCGGATCCCTCCTGGATGCTGTCCTTCACCGGCACGATGCGCTCCGCCGCCGCCCTGAAGAACATGGCCAGCCAGCTCATCGGGCGCTTCACCCGCTCCGCGATCACCGCGACCCGCGCCGCCCATGGCGACGGAGCGATGTCCCGCTACGCCGGGGACATCGTGGTGCCGGAGGAGACCCATCTCGAGATCGCCGTGCTCAAGGGCCTCGCCGCGGCCTATGTGATGTCCTCGGCCTCCCAGCAGCCCGTCTACGAGGCGCAGGAGGAGATCATCCACGACCTCTACTCGCGGCTGTGGAACACCGGCACCCAGTACCTGAGCCCCCTGTTCGCCGAACTGTGGGAGGCTTCGCAGGACGACGACACCCGCCGCCGGGTGGTCGTCGACCAGATCGCCTCCTACACGGACGTCACCGCCCGTCGGCTCCACGATGTCCTGTTCGACCGCGCGATCACCCACATCACGGCCGCGGACACCCCGCTGCCCGGACTCGGATCGGAGCTGTGAGGAGTTGGCCCAGGGACTGATCCGGCGTGCTGATGTGGAGCTGGTCCGCGAGCGCTCCCGGCTGGACGAGGTCGTCGGCGAGCACGTCACGCTGCGCACCGGCGGGATCGGTTCCATGAAGGGGCTGTGCCCCTTCCACGACGAGAAGACCCCCTCCTTCAACATCCGCCCGCAGCTGGGCCACTGGCACTGCTTCGGCTGCGGCGAGGGCGGGGACGTCATCTCCTTCGTCCAGAAGATCAACCACCTCAGCTTCGTCGAGGCCGTCGAGGTGCTCGCGGGCCGCTACGGCGTGCAGCTGCACTACGAGGACTCCAAGGACGGGAAGGGCGATCGCCCCGACTTCGGCACCCGTCGCCGCCTGCTCGACGCGCATGCGATCGCCGAGGAGTACTACCGCGAACAGCTCGACACGCCCGAGGCGGAGGTGGGGCGCAGGTTCCTCGCCGAGCGCGGCTTCGACCGCGCCGCCGCCGAACGGTTCGGCGTGGGCTTCGCCCCGGAGGGCTGGGACTCCATCACCGGTGTGCTGCGCAAGCGGGGGTTCACCGAGGACGAGCTGGTGGCCAGCGGCATCGTGTCCCAGGGCCAGCGCGGGGTCTACGACCGCTTCCGCGGCCGGTTGATCTGGCCGATCCGCGAGATCACCGGCAACACCATCGGCTTCGGGGCGCGCCGTCTGCTGGAGTCTGACAAGGGCCCCAAGTACCTCAACACCCCCGAGACCGCGATCTACCACAAGTCCAACGTGCTCTACGGGCTGGACCTCGCGCGCAAGGACATCGCCACCCAGAAGCGGGTGGTGGTGGTCGAGGGCTACACCGACGTGATGGCCGCGCACCTCGCCGGCATCCCCACCGCGGTGGCCTCCTGCGGCACCGCCTTCGGCGCGGAGCACGTGAAGATCGTGCGTCGCGTGATGGGGGACTCGAACCGCAGCGCCGGCCTGCGCCTGAACACCGACGGTCGCGGGCTGGCCGGTGAGGTGGTCTTCACCTTCGACGGCGACGCCGCCGGGCAGAAGGCCGCGCTGCGTGCCTTCGAGGAGGACCAGAAGTTCGTCGCGCAGACGTATGTCGCCGTCGAGCCCAACGGGATGGACCCCTGCGATCTGCGCCTCGCCCAAGGGGATCAGGCCGTCGTCGACCTCATCGAGGGCCGCAAGCCCATGTTCGAGTTCGCCATCCGCTCCGCGATCGCCCAGGTCGATCTCGACACCGTCGAAGGCCAGGTCACCGCGCTGCGGATGGCGGCCCCGGTGGTGGCGAGCATCCGCGACCGGGCCATGCGCCCGGAGTACGCGCGCCGTCTCTCCGGGTGGCTCGGCATGGACGAGCGCACCGTGCTGCGGGCGGTGCACGACGCCGCCCGGAGCGAGGGACGCGGTGGCCGGCACGCGGAGCCGGCCACCCTCGCCGAACGCCCCGGCACCCTCGAGAACGGCAACGGGCACGGCACCGGCGCCGGGGGAGAGGGGCAGGAGACCCTCCCGGCGGCGCGGCTCTCGGACGTCGTCAACCCCCGCGATCCCGTCGGCCAGGTCGAGACCCAGTCCCTCGCCGTCATGCTGCAGGCTCCGCAGCTCCTGGACACCGACACGGTCGGGGCCCTGCCCGACGACGCCTTCCACGTGCCCGCCCTGCAGGGGGTCTGGGACGTCATGCTGGCCGCCGGGACTCTGCTCGATGCCGTGATCGGCACCCTGCACCCGGCGCGCTATCTCGAGCAGGTCCTCGAGATCTCCGGCGAGACCGTGCGCCCGTTGATCGTCGAGATCGCGAATTTCGACCTCCCGGCGCGCGACGAGGCGGGGCTGCAGAAATTGGGCGCCTCGCTCCTGTCCCGGCTCAGCGAGCTGTCCATCACCCGTGAGTACTCCGTGCTCAAGCAGCGCCTGCAGCGCACCGACCCCTCCGACGCGGAGCGCTACCAGGAGATCCTCACGCGCCTCGCGACGGTGCAGGAGAAGCGGCGCGCACTGCGCTCACCGGACGACTGAGCGTCCTGTCCCGGCGGCGTCGGGCGCGCAGGGCCCGGACCCCTTCGATCGATCCGCCCACGGCGAGCGCGAGCCCGATGCCCAGCGCGACCCCCATCAACGGCTGCTCATGGAAGGCGAGTCCGCCCAGCATGCCGATCCCCACGCTGTAGAGCGACCACAGCAGCCCCGCGATGGCGGCGAAGCCCACGAAGCGCGCCCGCGGGTAGCCGATGGCCCCGGAGGCGACGGTGGTCGCTGTCCGCCCGCCGGGGATGAAGCGGGCGGAGATCAGGAGCATCCCGCCGCGGGCGGTCAGCTCCCGCTGGGCCCGGTCGAACAGGGCGCCGCCCCACCGTCGGCGTCGGAACCAGGCTGTCAGCGGTCCGGCCCCGCGACCGAGATGATGGGCGATGATGTCCCCGCCGAGGGCGCCGGCCCAGGCGGCCAGCAGCACCAATGGTGCCTCCGGTCCGCTCCCGGTGACCGCATAGGCCGCAGCGGTGATCACCAGGGTCTCGCCCGGCACCAGCGGGATCACCGCGTCCAGCATCGTCACCCCGAGCACGAGGGCGTAGAGCCAGGGCGAGGAGAGAAGGGTCTGGGCCAGGTCCAGCACGGCATCCATGGACGAGCTCCTGCATCGGTCGGGCGAGTCGGTCGGGGCGGGGAGAGATCGATCGGTCCGGGAAGGCGGTCCGGGGAGGACCGGTGCAGGGATCCGAGGAGGACCGATGCAGGGACGACGCTAGGGACCGGTGGCGGCACCCCGGAACGGAGCCGGCCCCGCACTCCTGACGGCGCACCGGCACGAGGTTTACGGTTATCCGTCATCGCCCTGGAGGCAGGCCGCCTGCCGCGTCACCGCCCAGCGTTGATAGCTTGCTCAGCGACGGCGGCGATCGCCCCGTCGGCGGCACCCCTCTCTCGGTCCAGGAGCTTCGACCATGCGACTGCCCGATCTCTCCGGCATCCAGCTGCCGCGCGAGCCTGCCCGGATCGTGCGCAGGTCGCTGCGCCACGTCGCGGGCACCGCGCTGGGCCTGGTCCTCGGCCCGCTCCTGCTGCTGACCGCCGTGCTGATGCTGGTGCGCTGGCGAGCGCCCTTCCGTCGGGTGCGCCGTTGGGAGCTGACTCGCCTGCGCCGCGCCTACCGCCTGCAGCTCGGGGACGAGGACGGACGTTTCCTCGGGGGCCGACGGGCGCTGCTCCACGGCGCCCTCGCCGGTCTGCTCGGATACGTGATGATGGATCTGCTGATCCTGGTCGCCGCCGTCGTGCTGGGCAGCTTCACGCAGTCCTTCTACGGCAGCCCCGTCACCCTCGAGTTCGATCTGTGGGTGATCAGCCGTCCGGCGCCGTCCGTGCTGCTGATCTTCGGCACCTCGAGCCTGGTGGCCGCGGCGCTCTACGCGGAGTTCGCGGTGTGGCTGCAGACCCTGCTCCTGCGGCGCTGGACCGGCGTGGTGCGCACCGACGCGCTGGAGAGCCGCATCAGCCGCCTGCTGACCACGCGGCGCGGCGTGGTGCTCGCGATCGATGACGAGCGGCGCCGGATCGAGCGCGATCTCCACGACGGCGTGCAGCAGAACATCGTCTCGCTCTCGGTCACCCTCGCCCGGGCCCGGCGCGCCACGGATCCCGAACGCAGCTCTCAGCTGCTGGAGCAGGCACACACCCAGTCCCAGGCCCTCATCGATGAGGTGCGTCAGGTCGCCTGGCGGATCTATCCGACCGCCCTGGACGAGCACGGTCTGGCGTCGGCGCTCGACGGCGTCGCCGAGACCTGCCCCGTGCCGGTGCACGTCGATGTGCGCCTCGAGGGGGAGGTCCCGCAGGCGGTGGAGTCCGCCGCGTACTTCGTGGCGCGCGAAGCCGTCACCAACGTGGTCAAGCACGCGGTGGCGAGCGATGTGCGGATCACGGTGGTGACCCTCGCGGAGTCCGACCGGCGCATGCTGCGCCTGAGCGTCCAGGACGACGGCATCGGCGGCGCGAACCCCGAGGGTGGGGGCCTCCAGGGTCTGGCCCGCCGCGTGGCCGCCCTGGACGGTAGCGTGAGCGTGGACAGCCCGCTCGGCGGGCCGACGATCATTTCCGCGGAGATCCCCTGTGACTGAGCACCAGAACCGATCCGATCCGTCCCGCGGGCAGCGTCCGCTGAGCGTGATCCTCGCCGATGACGCGGTGCTGCTGCGCGAGGGGGTGCGGAGCCTGCTCGCCGACGAGGGCATCAAGGTGCTCGCCTCGGTCGGTGACGGCGAGGCTCTGCTGGAGGAGGTATCCCGTCACCGGCCCCGCCTGGCCATCGTGGACGTGCGGATGCCGCCGACCCACACCGACGAGGGCCTGATCGCGGCGCTGCGCATCAAACGGGAGCACCCCGAGGTGGGTGTGCTCGTGCTCTCGCAGTACGTCGCGAGGGAGTATGCCAGCGACCTGCTGAGCACGGAGACGCCCGGCATCGGCTACCTGCTCAAGGACCGCATCACCGAGATCGACGGGTTCCTGCGTGCCGTGCATGACGTCGCCGACGGCGGCACCGTGATCGACCCGGCCGTGGTGCGGGCGCTCCTGCGCAACCCCGAGCAGCGGAAGGCCGTCAGCCGCCTGACCCCGCGTGAGGTCGAGGTGCTGGAGACCATGGCCGAAGGGCTCTCCAACCGGGGGATCGCCGACCGGCTGTTCCTCTCGCTGAGCACCGTGGAGAAGGCGATCAGCGCCATCTTCGACAAGCTCGAGCTCACCGGCGACGAGCAGACCAGCCGCCGCGTGCGAGCGGTCCTGCGGTTCCTCGACGAGCAGTGACGGGGCGCGGCCGCGTGCTCATCGGGGTGGCGAGGTGATTGACGCCCGGGTGCCCCGGTGGAATGCTCGACGCCGTCCGTGAACGATCACGGCACGAGCAGAGCGTTCACTGACCGAGCGCCACGATCGGGAGCCCCATCGATGAAGATGTCACGCCGCACCCTTGCCGCCCTCACCGCCGCCGCCCTGCCAGCGCTCGGAGGAGCCTCCGTCGCGAACGCGGCGCCGCCAGAGCTCCCACGGGTCCGAGGCGACGAGGCGCTCGCCCGTGCTCGGGTCGCCGCGGATGTGCTGATGGGGGACTACGACCAGATCAAGGCATGGTTCCCCTCGAGCTGGTGGAACTCCGCCGTCGCCCTGCAGACCATCGGCGACTACATGCTGCGCAGCGGCGACCGTCGCTATCTGGACCAGCTGGACCACACCTTCGAACGCAACAAGGGCCCCTTCCCAGCCGGGGAGCTCTCCGGTGATGAGCTGTACGGCAACTTCACCAGCCGCGCCATCGACGACTCGGGCTGGTGGGCGCTGACCTGGATCACCGCCTACGACCTCACCGGCGAGCAGAAATACCTCGACATGGCCGTGACCATTGGCGAGTTCATGGACGACTTCTGGGACCCCAGCACCTGCGACGGAGGGATCTGGTGGAACGAGGAGCGCACCTACAAGAACGCCGTCACCAACGGGCAGTGGATCCGCCTGACGGCCGAGCTGCACAACCGCCTCCCGGGCGACTCCGCCTGGCTCGAGCGCTCCCAGGTGGCCTGGGACTGGTATCTCGCCAGCGGAATGGCCAACGAGGCCGGGCTGCTCAACGACGGGCTGACGGATGCCTGCGAGAACAACGGCGACCACGTCTACACGTACAACCAGGGTCTGGCGATCGGTGCCCCTCTGGAGCTGTGGCGTGCCACGGGTGATCCCCAGCTGCTGGAGCAGGCGCGCTACTTCGCGGACTCGGCGCTCGCACAGGGAGCCCTGTTCACGGAGGGGATCCTCACCGAGTGGACCGATGTGCTGGGGGAGAGCACCAACGACAACCACAAGCAGTTCAAGGGCATCTTCCTGCGCTACCTGATGGACCTCGCCGACACCACGGGCGATGCCCGGTACCAGGACGTCGTCGCGACGCAGGCGGCGACGATCTGGGAGCAGGACCGCAGCATCACCGACGAGCTCGGGGTGCGCTGGGCCGGCGCGAGCACCGAGGCGTCCCCGAATGTCTTCGACTGGCGCACCCAGGCGAGCGCCCTCTCCGCCCTGATCGCGGATCTTCCGCAGGACGGCGCACGGCGGTCGCTGTCGGCCTCGCTCTCCCAGGCGCCGGTCGTCATGCCCGACACGGACCTGATGACGGTCGACCTCGAGCTGCACGTCGCGATCACCTCCACGCCGGCCCGCGACGTGCGCATCCGCCTCGAGGCCGAGGGTCCCGACGGCTGGGCTCTCGAGGCCGCGGACCACGTCAGCCTGGAGACCTCGGAGACCGAGGGCGAACCGGTGCTCGCCACGGTCCCGGTGCAGGTGACAGTCCCGGCCGACGCCGCCGAGGGCACCCAGCTGATCACCGTGACAGCGAGCGCTCCCGGCGGCCTGGAGTACGCAGCCCGGAGCGAAGTCGTGGTGGCCCGCAGCATCGACTTCGACGGCGGCACCCAGGACGGCCCCTGGCTGTGGGACGCCGGCGGCTCCGGCGTCACCGACGAGCCCGGCCGCTTCGCCGACGGGAGCAGCTACTTCATCTACCGCTTCCCGTTCCCGGCGAGCACGGCGACGGCGGAGCTCACGGTCACGATCAGCAACCAGTATCTGGTGGATCTCGGGGCCGACGGGGAGACCTGGACCAGGGTGCTCGCCGAGGACGAGCCGCTCCGAGATGCCTCGAACCGCGCCGATCACACCTTCGACCTGGCTCCGTACCTCGAGGGGGAGGACAAGGATGTCTACCTGCGCGTGTCCGACGCCTTCCCCGAGGACGGCTGGGGCGGTCAGGTGCACCATGTGAGCGCGCAGTACAGCGGATCCTGAGGGGGAGCCGCCTGGTGGCTGTGCGGCGGCGAAGGTCCTCGATCCCTCGTGGACGGACCTCCGCCGTCGGAGGTCGGTTCATCGAGATGACAGCCGAGCGACCAGGGGTGGCGTAGGGTCCATCCACCCCAGTCCACGAGATCTCGGAGGACACGCCATGACCGCCTCAGGGTCGCGCCGCGGATTCCTGCTCCTGGCGGGCTCCTGCGCAGTTCTGCTCGCCGGCTGCTCGGATGCCCTCCCTCGGGACTCCCAGGGAGCATTGCGTCGGGCGACCGGGGGCACCCTGTACGTCGGCGCCTCCGAGAACGCGCCGTGGACGGAGTTCGACTCCCCCGGCAGCGTGAGCGGGACGGAAGCGGACCTCATCGAGGGCTATGCGGCACGCATCGGCGCGAGCATCCACTGGGAGACCGCGGCGATGAGCGACCTGGCGACGATGATGACGGACAACGAGCTGGATCTGATCATCGGCGGTCTCACGGCCGACACCCCCTGGTCGGACAAGATCTCACCGACCCGGCCGTACCAGGAATCCCGCGGCGTCGATGGCTCGACGGAGAAGATGGTCATCGGCGTCCGGCCCGGCGAGAACGCTCTGCAGGTCTCCCTCGAACGGTTCCTCGCCGAGGAGAAGGGGGAGCTGTGAACGAGCGCGGCGAGCCGGCCCCGGAACGCACCTCGACGTCCGGGCGCGATGCCCTGCCCGAGGAGCAGCAGAAGATCCTGGCGTCGACGATCCGGTTCCAGTGGGTCTCCATCGTCGTCCTCGTCGTCTCGATCCTGGCGGTCGCGATCGTGGCGGGGTCTTCGCAGGCGATGAAGGTCGCCTGGCTCGAGGACTCGATGTCCCTCCTGCCGCCCATCGCCTTCCTGGTCGCCGCCCGCCGGATCCGCAAGCCGTCCAGCAGGGAGTTCCCCTACGGTCACCATCGCTCGATCGGGGTCGCGCACGTGGTCGCGGCCGCCTCGCTGCTGGCGATGGGTGCATTCCTGGTTATCGACTCGACTATGACGCTCGTGAAGGTCGAGCGGCCGCCCGTCGGGTTGATCGTCCTGTTCGGTCACGGGATCTGGGCGGGCTGGTTGATGATCGGCGTGATGGTCGTGACGAGCATCCCGCCCGTGTTCATCGGTCGCCGGAAGATGAAGCTCGCGGAGTCGCTGCACGACAAGGTGCTGTACGCCGACGCGGACATGAACAAGGCGAATTGGACGTCCGCCCTGGCGACGATCATCGGGGTGCTCGGCATCGGTGTCGGTCTGTGGTGGGCGGATTCCATCGCGGCGATCGTCGTGTCGATCTCGATCCTTCACGACGGGGTCAAGAACTTGCGGGCATCGATCGGTGGTCTCACCGACGGTCGTGCCCGGACCTTCGACGGCAAGGAGCCTCATCCCCTGACCGAGAAGGTGGAGGAGGTCGCTCGGAGCACGGCGTGGGTGGCCGACGCCGTGGGCAGGGTCCGCGACGAGGGGCACGTCTTCCACGTCGAGATGTTCGTCGTGCCCGTCGAGGGCGCTGTGGTGACCGGTCAGCACTGCGAGGATCTCCGCACCGCGTTGTCGGAGGTGGAGTGGAAGATCCATGACGTCGTCATCGCTCCGGTCGCTGAGATCCCCGCAGAGCAGGCGTTCCGCGCTGACTGACCGGTCGTGTCCCGGCACACCGCCGTCTCGTCGCCTCTACGGAGCACCCGCCCGCACGACGCGCGCTGTCCAGCACGGAGGATTCTCTCGCGGGACCCGCCATACTCAGTGGACCGTCGAGGAGAGGTCGTAGAGGCATGAGCGAGAACGTCGATTCCGGGTCCGCGGTGTCGACCGTGGTGCGGCAGCGCATCCGGGGGCTGCGTCAGGCACGGGGCTGGAGCCTGGAGGCTCTTGCGGCGCGCTGTCAGCTCAGCACATCGACCCTGAGCCGGATCGAGACCGGCCATCGCAGCATCGGCCTGGAGCAGCTGGCCCCCTTGGCCCGGGCGCTGGAGACGACGATCGATCAGCTGGTCGCCTCGGATCAGGACGACGACGTGGTCATCCGCCCGGTCGCCCACGAGGAACCGGGCCTGACCGTGTGGGCGCTCTCGCGGGATTCCCCGCAGCATGGCGGGGCCATGGTGGCCAAGATGCGCATCACCAGCCAGCGTCGGCATGGGCCCGGAAGTCTGGCCGTCCATCCTGGTCGAGAGTGGTTCATGGTCCTCTCGGGAGTCGCGATGCTGCATCTGGGGGAGCGACGGATCACCGTGGAGGCCGGCCAGGCTGCGGAGTTCAGCACCATGACACCGCACTCCATCGGCACGCTCGAGGGGACGGTCGAGCTCCTGACCATGTTCGATGCAGAGGGCGAACAGGCCCATCAGCAGTCCAGCCGACCCGGGAAGTAGTTCTGCCCCAGAGCAGATGTTGCGGTTATCGCAAAGCGCGTTGTGCATTATGGGATGACTGGGCATCCTGGATGCATGCAGACAGATCCATCGGGCCTGAGCCCTTCCATTCCCGGGAGCCACCGCCACCACGTCGGCGGCCCCGGTCTCGCCGACATCGCTCCGACGGACGGCACGACGCGTGACGACTCTGCGATCAGGGGCGGCGCCGCGGGGAGCATCGCGCAGGTGCTCGAGCTGGATGCAGACGTCATGGCGGAACATCTCCAGGCGGTGATCGCGTGGATGCCTGTGCACGGCGCTCCGGCGCGGATCGTCGATCTCGGTGCCGGGACGGGCGCGGGGACCTTCGCCTTGCTCCGCGCGTTCCCCGCCGCGACGGTGACTGCTGTCGATTCGTCGGCAGAGCACCTCGAGCTACTCCGGGACCGTGCGCGCCGTGAGGGTCTCGAGCACCGCGTTCGCACGCTCGAGGTCGATCTCGACGCGCCAGACTGGCCTGATCTGGGCCGGCCGGATCTCGTCTGGGCCTCTGCCTCGATGCATCACCTCGCCGACCCTGATCGCGCGATCCGCACCGTCCGCGAGGCACTCGAGCCGAAGGGTCTGTTCGTCGTCCTCGAGCTCTCCGGCATGCCCCGATTCCTCCCACCGGACGCCCCGGAGAGCCGCCCCGGCCTCGAGGAGCGCAGCCATGCTGCCCTCGCCCCGGCGACGACAGCTCACATGCCCCATCGGGGTGCGGACTGGGCGCCGAAGCTCACCGCCGCCGGCTTGGACGTCGCTGCTCATCTGCCTCTGGACGTCACCATCGAGTCCGCCCGGAGCGACGCGATCGGGCCCTATGCGCTCGCCGTGTTCACGGGACTCCGCCGCGCGTCCGCGGGACTCCTTCCGGCCGAGGACGTCGAGGCGCTCGACGAGCTCCTCGACACCGCCGGTCCGCACAGCATCCTGGATCGATCCGACCTCACCCTGCGGACCACCCGCCGCGTCTGGGCCGCGCGCAAGCCGGCCCGCGTGGACGGCCCCGGGGGCTACGCGTCGTTCTCTGCAGCGGCAGAGGCCGCGAACTGCGAGCGGGTGCTCGGGAACAGACGGCACGGCCTCGGGGCCGACGTTCGAGGCTGACCCTCTCTGGCGTCGTGCGCTCCCGTCGCTCTGTGCGGGTCAGCGGCGGGTGCGGACGGCGGCGACGCTCGCCTCCGGTCGGAGGTCGAGTCGTCGCAGGAGCTGGGCGTTCAGGGCGACCACGATGGTGGACAGGGACATGAGGATCGCGCCGACGGACATCGGCAGCACGAATCCGATGGGGGCGAGGACTCCGGCCGCGAGCGGCACGGACAGCAAGTTGTACCCCGCAGCCCACCAGAGATTCTGTCCCATCTTGCGATAGGCGGCGCGGGAGAGCTCGATGACCGAGAGCACCGAGCGCGGATCGGAGCTGGCGAGCACGACCCCGGCCGAGGCGATCGCCACGTCGGTGCCCGCACCGATGGCGATGCCGACGTCGGCCTGCGCGAGGGCGGGGGCGTCGTTGACGCCGTCGCCGATCATCGCGACCTTCTTGCCCTCCTTCTGGAGCTGCGCGACCTTCGAGGACTTGTCCTCGGGGCGCACCCCGGCGAAGACCCGGTCGATCCCGAGCTCACGGCCCACGCTGTTCGCGACCGCCTCGGCGTCGCCGGTGATCATGACGACCTCGACGCCCAGGCTGTGCAAGGCATCGATGGCCTCACGAGATTCGGGGCGCACCTCGTCGTGGAGCTTGAGGCCACCGATCACGTCGCCGTCACGGAGGACGTGGAGGATGATCGCGCCCTCCTGGCGCCAGGCCTCGGCCTCTGCGATCTCGCCCGCTCCCGTCTCGTCGAGCAGGCGTGGACCGCCGACGCGGATCTCGTGCCCGTCCACCTGGGCGCTCACGCCCAGAGCGGGGGTGGAGCTGATGTCGGAGCCCGCAGGGATCTGTGTCCCCTCGGCCTGAGCTCTGGCGATGATGGCGCGGGCGAGCGGGTGCTCGCTCTCCGTCTCGGCGGCGGCCGCCAGGGCCAGCACCTCGGTCTCGTCGACGCCGACGGTGATGATCTCGGCGAGGCTGGGCTCGCCCGTGGTGAGGGTGCCGGTCTTGTCGAACAGGACGGCGTCGACCGTCCGCATCGCCTCCAGCGCCAGGCGGTCCTTGATCAGGACGCCGCCGCGGGCAGCGCGCTCGGTGGCGATCGAGACGACCAGCGGGATCGCGAGGCCCAGGGCGTGGGGGCAGGCGATGACCAGGACGGTCACCGTGCGGACCACGGCCTCGTCGGGCATGCCGAGCAGCGACCAGACGATCGCGGTGATCACGGCGGCTCCGAGCGCGAACCAGAACAGCCACGCCGCAGCGGTGTCTGCGATGCGCTGGGCCCGGGAAGAGGAGTTCTGGGCTTCGGTCACCAGGCGCTGGATGCCGGCGAGCGCGGTCTCGTCGCCGGTGGCGGTGACCTCGATGCGGAGGCTGGAATCGGTGGCGACCGTGCCGGCCACGACGGAGTCTCCGGTGGATCGCGACACGGGGCGGGACTCGCCGGTGACCATGGATTCGTCCACGTCGGCGCGGCCCTCGCGGATCGTGCCGTCGGCCGGGACGCTCGCTCCGGGTCGCACCAGGACCAGGTCCCCGTGTCGCAGCTCGGCGGGCGGGACGCTCACCAGCTCGTCCCCGTCGATGCGCTCGGCCATGTCGGGAAGCAGCGCGGCGAGGGAGTCGAGCGCGGACGTCGTCCGGGCGAGAGAACGCATCTCGACCCAATGCCCCAGCAGCATGATCACGACCAGCAGGGCGAGCTCCCACCAGAACTCGAGCTGGTGGTCGAGGAGCCCCAGGGTCGCTCCCCAGGAGGCGAGGAAGGCGACCGTGATCGCGAGCCCGATCAGGAGCATCATCCCGGGCTGGCGCGAACGGATCTCGGAGACGGCCCCGGTGAGGAAGGGGCGCCCGCCCCAGATGTACATGACGGTGCCGAGGAAAGGACCGATCCAGGCGGCGCCGGGGAACTCGGGAATGCTGTAGCCGAGCAGCATCGCGAACATCGGCGAGAACACGACGACCGGAACCGCGATGAGCAGGTTGATCCAGAACAGCCGACGGAACTGCCCGACATGGTCTCCATGGCCGGCGTGGCCACCGTGCCCGGAGTGACCCTCGTGGCCCGGTTGGTCGTCGTGGCCCGAGTGGTCGTCGTGTCCCGGGGGACCGTCGCCGACGTCGAGGGGCCCGTGGTCGCGGTGGGTGCGGGGAGCGTCGTGCTCCGCGGCGCGAGGATGGGCGCCATGAGAGGTGGGGGAGGGATGGGAGTGCTGCATGCCGGCATCTCCGCGGGCGTGACGGGGTGAGTGGTCGTCAGCGTTCATAGCCCCGACTGTATACCCGTAGGGGGTATGTGTCGAGGGTGTGGATTCCGCTGTGAGCCTCGATCGCGGCGCCGTCTGGGACCTCCGGTCAGCAGGCAGCGCTTCGCGGGGACACCTCAAGATCTGCTCTAGATGTTCCGTGAACGGCCTCGCAGCGCCACGGCGCCCGGCATCGAGGATCAGACTGGTGCTCATGAGGAGTGAATCGGATCGAGCGGCAGCGATGGTCCTCGTCGTCGAGGACGAGGTGGCGCTCTCGCATGTGATCCAGGCGTACTTGGCGACGGCCGGCTACGCGACGGCCAGTGCGCGGAGCGGACCGGAGGCGGTGGAGCTGGCTCGCATCGTGTCGCCGGATGTGATCATCCTCGATCTCGGACTGCCCGGTCTCGACGGGCTGGAGGTGATGCGGAGGATCCGTGCGTTCTCCGACTGCTATGTGCTGATCACGACGGCTCGGACCGAGGAGGTGGATCGCCTGATCGGCCTGTCGGCGGGCGCTGATGATTACCTCACCAAGCCCTTCAGCGTGCGCGAGCTCGTCGCCCGGGTCCAGGCAGTGCTGCGGCGATCCCGTTCCGAGTTCGAGGCACCCGATCGGCGAACGGTACGTACCTTCGGGGACCTGGAGATCGACATGACTGCGCACGAGGTGCGCCTCGCCGGTCGGCCGGTTCCGCTGACCCCTACCGAGCGCGGCCTGCTGATGACCTTGGCCGATCGACCCGGGCAGGCATTCAGCCGCCGCCAGCTGATGGAGACCGTGTGGGGCGACGGCTGGGTCGGGGACGACCACATCGTCGATGTGCACATCGCCAACCTGCGACGGAAGCTCGAGGAGACGGCGGAGTCCGCGCGCTACGTCACCACGGTGCGCGGGATCGGATATCGGATGGGAAAGGGGTGAGCTCGTGACCGCACCCAGCTCATCGGCTCGCACGGATCCCTCTGGCACGAGCCTGGCCTCACGGCTGATGACCGGCCAGCTCATCGTGCTGCTCGCGGGCGCCCTCAGCATCACCGTCCTGACGGTGCTCATCGGGCCCGCCGTCTTCCACTACCACCTGCTCCAGACCGACCTTCCCGTCGGCAGTGCGGAGCTTCTCCATATCGAGCGTGCCTACCGCGATGCGCTCGCGCTGGCCCTCGGCGTCGGACTGGTCGTCTCCCTCCTGGCGGCGGGACTCGTGACCTGGCGACTGGCTCGACGACTCCGCCAGACACTCGTCGGCCTCACCCAGGCTGTCGACGAGCTGTCGCGGGGCCACTACTCCACCCGAGTACCTGCCCTCGGCTCAGGGACCGAGCTCGACGCGCTGGCGGCCACACTCAACGACATGGCAGCACAGCTCGATGCCGTCGAAGAGACCCGACGACGACTCCTCTCCGATCTCGCCCATGAGCTGCGCACACCCATCGCCACGCTCTCGGCGCATCATGAGGCGATGGCCGACGGGGTCATCGAGCCGGAGGCGGCCATGCCCGTCCTCGTCAGCCAGACCGTGCGACTGTCCCGGCTGGCCGACGACGGGAGCGAAGTGTCCCGGGCCGAGGAGGGCCAGCTCCCAGTGGAGCTCCGGCCCATGACCGTCGACGATCTGCTGGAGTCGACCATCCAGGAATGGGAGGAGAGGTTCGAGGCAGCAGGCGTGTCGTTGACCCTCGAGACTGCACCGGGCCGACCTCCGACGATCCAAGCAGACGCGGACCGCCTCTCCCAGGTGCTCGGGAACATTCTGAGCAATGCTCTGCGGCACACCCAGGCAGGAGGCACCGTCGCCGTCTCGGCAACCACGCGAGCCAGCACGGTGGAGATCACGGTGGCGGACGACGGCGAAGGATTCACCACTGAGGACGGCCCCCGCCTGTTCGAACGCTTCTTCCGCGCCGACACCTCCCGCACCCGCGAGAACTCGGGGTCGGGCATCGGGTTGACGATCAGTCGAGCCCTGGTCGATGCGCACGGCGGGATCATGACCGCCTCGAGTGACGGGCCCGGCCGGGGAGCCACCTTCACGATCAGCCTTCCCCGCGCGACCGCTGAGCGCTGGGCCGTCGCGGAGGGCGGGCTCAGCGGGCGGACGATCGTGGTGAAGCTGCCGATCCGGGGCCCGTGCTCGGCGCAGCCGTCTTCAGCGCCGGGGCCTCCAGCCGGCACGGTGGGCGGGAGGCGAACCGGACAGTGATCACCACGGGGAGCCGAGCAGCGCCGTGGACTCGACGGCGTCGCGGTCGTCGGTCCTTCCCTGGATCTCCAGGGGTCCCCGCGACATTCAGGGGGATCCCGACCACGACACCATCTCCGGAGACATTCCCGGCACTCGCATCGCTCGCCGCGTTCGAGCAGCTGCCGCCGCACGCCTAGATGACAGGGGTGCCGGCGAGCAAGTCCCTGGTCAGGCGGAGCACAGTGCGCCGGCTCGGGCCGCTCATGTCAGCTGGAGACTGGTCAGGCAGGTCAGAGCATCCTCCGCCTGGGTGTCGATCGAAGCGGTCCCGGTGACGTCCTCGACGGTGCAGGTGAGCTCGACGGTGATGCCGCGCGGCATCCAGAGACCGAGGAATCCGTTGTCATGCGTCGTGCGGGTGCCATCTTCGAGCGTCTCTCCCGAGCTGCTGTCGACCGCCCTCACGGTGATCTCGCGGTTGCTCAGCTCTCCGCGGCAAGTGGTGAGGCTGTGGAAGGCGCACTCATGGGTGGTCTCCAGGTACGGGGCCACCGACAGGTAGAACAGGCCCTCAGGCAGGGGCAGCTCAGCCTCGCGTCCTACCTCGTCCTGGAGCTGGAGTGACACGGGGGTGACGCTCGCGATCAGGTCCTGAGGGCGCTCGGCCACCGGGAGCGCTTCGAGCTGATCGATGATCGCGCGCGCGTCGGCGTCTGCGAAGCCGTGCGCTTCGAGCAGGTCCTCGTCGCCCGTGGCGACCGTGCGCTCGGCAACGCCGGTGCCGCAGCCGGCGATCACGATCGGGAACAGTCCGGCACCGATCATGAGCGAACGTCGGGGAAGTCGGGCGCCGCGGCCGCGGCGCCGTGGGAGTGCGTTCATCAGGCAGGCTCGATCTCGCTCTCGACGACCCACTTATGGTTCGTCATCATCATCCCGTCGGACTCGTAGTCGACCATGTACACCGTCTCCTCGATGACGCTGTCGATGGTGGCTTCGGCGCCCTCCATGCCGGCCATGTGATCGGCGGTGATGGTCACCGCGGTGCCCTCGGCTAGCGATGCCTCGCCCGGGTTCTCGAGCTCCTCGTGGACGACCCACTTGTGGTCGGTGACCGGATCGCCGCCATCGGTGGGCGTGAAGCTTACCGAATAGGTGGTGGTGTCGAAGGCGCCCGAGATCGTCGCCGTGGCTACCTCCATGCCCTCCATGTGGTCCGCGGTGAGCGTCACCTCCGCGCCGACTGGATACTCGGGATCCTCCGCGGGCAGCATCCACTCGGGGGCAGGCCCGCCGTCCATCGGGTGCTCCATGTCCCCGTGGCCATCACCATCGGACGCCTCTGACCCGCCCGAGGTCAGACCGCCATCAGACCCGCTGTCAGAGCATCCAGCAAGGACGATCGAACCGGCAACGACGAAGGTTGCGAGTCGACCGAAAGAACGACGGGATTGCATACGTTTCTCCTAGTCAGAGGATACTTTGTGCCAGCTTATGACCCGTGGGTCAAGGTCTCCTCAAGATCAGATCCGGTTCTCTTGAGCACACTGTTCACCAGTGGGTCACTACCGTCTCAAGACCACACGGCCCACTCACGTCCGCCGCTCATGGCGCCCTGGCTGCCGTCGAGGAACGGGCTGGTGAACGCTTGTCTCTTGGGAGCGAGAAGGAGCAGGCCGAGCTCCGCACGTCGCATCGAGGCTTCGGACCCACCCGAAAGACGTCGGCGCGATCGACCAGCAGATGCTCGCCGCATATATCCGGGCCGGCTTCGGGGGCGACCGGACCTGCACGGCGTGCGCAGGCACGTGCTCGGACGAAGTCGCGGTCACCGGCCTGACCCCGTTCATCCGCAGGAAGCAGGATGTCGCCGATGACTGCGAGGCCATCTGACGGGTCGGATCCCGTCAGGCGGGCACAACGTCGCCCTCAGTCGTGCCCCAGCTCGAGGCGAGTCAGGCAGCATGCCGGGCCGGCGCCGAGGGGCGCGAGAAGCATGCCGGCATGCACGAGGACTCAGCACGGGCGGACGTCTGCCGCCGCTGTGAAGAGGCTCGTGCCGACCTGCTGGACGCCATCGCCTGAGGCACGGCATCTCTGCGTAAAGGGAGCCCCGACCGCCGGTCGGGGCTCCCGTTACACTGGTGTCGGCGCGTCGGATCAGCGGAACGTGACGAAGGTGGGATTGCCCCAGATGGTCCGCTCGGTGACGGAACCGGCGCTGTTGCCGGCGTCGATGACCGTGTCGCCACCCGCGTAGACCCCCAGGTGGCCGGGCCACACCACGAGGTCGCCGGGCTGGGCCTCGGACTTCGAGATCGTGGTGCCGGCCGCCTCCTGCTGAGACGAGGTGCGGGGCAGATCGATACCGACCTGTGCGTACGCGTAGGCGCTCAGGCCCGAGCAGTCGAAGCTGACGCCCGGCTTGGACGTGCCCCACGAGTACGTGACGCCGACCTGGCTGCGCGCGGCGTCGACGATCGCCTGCCCCGAGCTGCTCGCCGAGGACGCGGCGGCAGGAACAGAGGTCCCCCCGCCGGAGACCGGCGCGGCGCTGCCAGTCAGCGCGCCCTGGGTCTTCGGTCCCACGACTCCATCGACCTGAAGGTCGTGGCTGCGCTGGAAATCCTTCACGGCCCCGTTGGTGAGTCCGCCGAACTTGCCGTCGACCGACAGCGAAGCACCGTGCTCGTTCAGGGCCGACTGGAGCTGCTCGACGGCGGTGCCCTCAGAGCCCCACCGCAGCTTCTCGGATGCCACGGCAGACTTCGCGTGCGCAGGAGCCGGCGCAGCCGGAGCGGCAGCTGCCGCCGAAGCGGCAGGCGCGGCAGGTGACGCCGCAGGAGCGGCCTGCGCCGGGCCCGCGAGCAGAGCGGAGCCGATGACGACTGTGCCGAGGACAGCGGCACCGCCGGTGCCCCGCAGAGCGCGGCCAGCGGTCCCGGCGGGGGTCACTGCTCGGCCGAAGGCGCGGTGGGTGTTGGTCTGGGCCATGGTTCTACTCCGTAATTTTCCCTCCTCGAGACGAGAGGGAGTCGATGACTTCGTCAGCGCCACAGCGACGGCCGAGCAAGCAGCGAGGCGCCGGCTCATGTCGTGGGCAGTGAGTTCAACGTACGGGCCGCGCCGCTCGATCTACGGAGGCATGGAACGTCCTGCTTGAAAATTTAACCGCGGCTTTACTCACGATCCTCAGATACACCAGGAGGGTAGGTCCACCTTTACTCGTGCGGTCAAAAGGATGACGCGCGAGATCGAACGCCGTCTCAAGATTGTCTTCAGACAGCGCTGTGTCATGCAGTGGACCAGCCCAGCGTGCGAGCGTGGACGCACCGCGGTGCGTCAGGTCATGGCGTTCCGATGAACAGAACGGACTGGTGGGCAACGGCTCGGGCGATCTCCGTCGTCTGCGGTCGGTTCTCGTGCGTCCGGGACGGGGACGCCTGATCGGCACCGGAGAAGTGGACGAGGCCTATTTCGGCGCGGATGAGCCGGGATTGCCTGGCGGGCCAACGGTAAGAGGACGCTGGTCGGAGCAGCCGCCGAGATCGCCGAGTACCTCGAATACGGCCGCGATCGCACGAGGACCCTCGCAGACGGGCCTGCCTCCGCCAGTATCCCGTCACCACCGGCCACATCGAGCTCGGTGCCATGGTCAACACTGACGCGTGGTCGAGCCGGTAACCATGGCATTGGGCAGGTGCTGAGTCTACGGTCAGCGGTCCTGCTCGCCGCCAGAGAGGCGACGCATGAATGCTCGTTGAACTTTGTTCTGGTCGCGTTCGGCCAGGGTGAGCACGAGGCGCGATTGCTCGCCTGTGACCTTCGGTGCCTCGGGCAGGACATCTTCTGCAATACCGGTGAGTATTCGTAGTCGTGGGAGCCACTCGATCGTGCCTTTGGGGGCCACCGATCGTGCCGGCGGGGGCCAGTAGCCGTCGCTGTGGGGGCCACCGGCTCCCGCCGGCGTTTCGTCACTGGGTCATGGCGGCGTGCTTGCGCATGTTCCGGGTGCCGGTGTCGATCCAGATGGCGTTGTGGACGATCCGATCCATGATCGCATCGGCGCGGACTCCCGAGCCGAGCCGGGGATGCCAGTCCTTCTTCGCGTACTGGGTGCAGAACACCGTCGAGCCGGTGTCGTGGCGGCGTTCAAGCAGTTCCAGCAGCATCGCGCGCACGTCGTCGTCGGGATGGTCCAACAGGCATTCATCGATCACGAGCAGCGAGAACGCGGCATACTTCCGCAGGAACTTCGCATGGCCTTGGGGTTTGTCCTTCGCCAGTGCCCAGGCTTCCGCGAGGTCGGGCATACGGATGTAGTGCGCACGGATCCTGTGCAGGCAAGCCTGCTTCGCCAGTGCGCAGCCGAGGAACGACTTTCCCGAGCCGGTGAAGCCCTGGAAGACCACGTTCTGCTGGCGCTGGATGAACGAGCAGGTCGCGAGCTGCGTGATCGTGTGGCGGTCCAGGCCTCGTTCCTCGACGAGGTCCAGGCGGCGCAGGTCCGCGTTCGGGTAACGCAGCCCGGCGCGGCGGATGAGGCCCTCGACCTTGCCGTGGTTGAACGTGGAGTGGGCCTCGTCCACGACCAGCTGGATCCGGTCCTCGAACGGCATCCCCAGCACCAACGCCTCATCCTGGGCCTCGATGGCATCCAGCATCGCGGTCGCACCCATCTCGCGCAGCTTCCGCTTGGTCTCGATATCGATCCCGGTCACTTCGCACCCCCTCCTGCGTAGTAGCCCGCGCCCCGCACGAATCCGCCGACTTCGGCGGGTTCCTCAGCACTCGGGCGGAGGCCCGTGGCCTTGTCCTGCCCGGTCACCAACAGCGGCTCCAGATGCGCGTAACGCGGTGACCTGATCCGTCCCGCCAGGGCGAGGGCGCAGGCGGCTTCGACCCGGGTCGCCGAGAAACGGCGTGAGAGCCGCAGAACGGCCAGCGCCGGATCCAGGCCCTGCTCGATGATCGGAACGGACTCGAAGATCCGCTCGACCACCACCACCGTGGCCGGCCCGATCCGCTCGGCCCAGGCACGAACCCGGGCCGCATCCCAGGGCTGGTAGCGGTCCCCGGCAGGCAGGTCCGCATCATGAGTGCGGTACTCATTCCTGGCGGCCTCCGGGAACAAGAGGTGGCTGCTGAGGCGCTGGGAGCCCTGGTAGACCTCCAGCGTCCGGGCCGTGATGCGCAGATCCACCTTGGCACCGATCTGCGCGAACGGCGCCGAGTAGAAGTTCCGCGCGAACGCCACGTGCCCGTTCCGGCCCACTCGGCGGCCGTAATGCCATGTCGAGATCTCGTAGGGCACCGCCGGCAACGGGGTCAGCAGCGGCCTCTCCTCCGCGGTGAAGACGCTGTTCCGGGAGCCGGGCCGCTTCTGGAACGGCTCCGCGTTGTAAGCCTCCATCCGCGCCTCGATGGCGACGGCGAGTTCAGGCAGCGTCGTGAACTGCTGATCCCGCAGCCCGGCGATGACCCAGGTCGCCACGTGGCTGACGGTGTTCTCCACGCTCGCCTTGTCCTTCGGCTTCTTCACCCGTCCCGGCAGCACCGCCGCCGAGTAATGCGTGGCCATCTCGCGATACGCATCGTTGAGCACGATCTCGCCCTCGCGAGGATGCTTGATCACGCCGGTCTTGAGATTGTCCGGCACGATCCTCGGCACCGACCCACCGAACGCCTCGAACATCGCCACGTGGGCCCGCAGCCACGAGGACTGCTTCATATCCAGCGACGGCCAGCAGAACGCGTAACGGGAAAACGGCAGGCAGGCCACGAACAAGAACACCGGCGCCCTCGCGCCGGTGATCGGATCCAGCAGCTCCATCGTGGGGCCGGACCAGTCGACCTCCACGCTCTGGCCCGCCTTGTGCCCCACGCGCGAGGCAGCTCCCGTGACCAGGACGTGGCGCTGGTAGGTGCGGCAGAACCGGTCATACCCCATCGCTGGCTCCCCGGCCGCCGCGGTCGCATCCACGTACTCGCCGTGCAGGAGCTTCAGCGTCACCCCGACCCTCGCCATCTCCCGATGGACTCGTTCCCAGTCCGGCTGGGCGAACACGCTCTCGTGCTCACCCCGGCCTGGGAACAGCTTCGCGTAAACCTGCTCGTCCTCGAGCTCGGCCACCCCGTCCCAGCCGATACCGGCCGCTTCCGCGGCGTCCAGCACCGCGGTGATGCTCTTGCGCGACATGCCCTGCGAGGCTGCGATCGCTCGCCCCGACAAGCCGTCCGCGCGCAGCTGCAGAATCAGCTTCGCTCTGATCTTCCGTACCATTCCAGATTGCTCCTTCCGCCGCGTGCCCAATACACGCGGCGGAGGGAGCGTAAGCAGGGTGGCCCCCGAGCACACCATCACTGGCCCCCACGCCCACTACCGGGCGAACAGCGGACTGGCCCCCAGACCCGCTACCGATGGACCCCAGCGAGGCGAATATTCAACCGGCGAGCTCCGCCGCGAGGCCGTCGAGCTCCGCCGTCGATGTCCTGTCGTCGATGTCGTCGAAGCGCTCCTGGGCCGCAACGATTCTCGACCGCACCTCGGGTCGGAGCTGGTTCGGCCCAAGCGCAGTGAAGTCCCGTTCAACCAGGTCAGGACGACGATCGGATACTCCCGAGGGGGTAGTCGTGAGCGCTTTGCGGCCACGGCGAACCCCTTCCAGGCCACCTACTTTCATCAACCGAGCAGTCTGGTCCCGGCCGATGTCCCAACCGGCCCGGCGCATCGCCTGGTGCATCTTGCGATACCCGTAGACGCCGTAGTTCTCGGCGTGGATCCGTCGGATCTCACCAATCAGCACCTCGTCGCGGAGGGCCCGGGCAGAGCTCGGGCGCTGCGTCGCGGCTCGATAGCTGCGGGAGGCGAGGAACCCACAGTCTGTCGCGCTGAGCACGCGGCAGAAGGCCTCGACCCCGAACTGATCACGGTGCACGTCGATGAACCGGATCATTTCGGCTGCGGAGGCTCTCGCGTGACATACGAGAGATCATTTCTCGCTCTTAACTCGCTCCTCCGCGTCCCGGAATGTACCGAAACGGGTAAACCTGCTGGTCAAGTAGCCCAGGCGGGGCTTGAACCCGCGACCGACGGATTATGAGTCCGCTGCTCTAACCAGCTGAGCTACTGGGCCGTGCGCCCTGTGCAGGGCCGCAACGAATCTACCATGATCTCGCCCTGTGACCTGGAGAGATACCGATGCTCACTGCGTTCGGCGCAGTGAGTTCTGTGCGAGTCGCTCTGCACAAGGTTCTGTGAGATGACCTGCGCTCGCTCAGGCACCCATCCGAGTGGCCGCGGCGCCTCCGGTGCGCGTGTCCCCGGCCCTCACCTCGGCGCTCTCGCGCACGACCTCCACGGTGGGCCGCTCCCCGGCGCGGGAGGCGTCCATCCATTCCTCGAACACCGAGCCCCCGGGAGCGGCGGCGCTGCGACGGAGCAGCGGATCCGGGCCGACGGGCAGAGCGATCGCCCGGCCGCGCGGCGCCGGGGGAGTGGACTCCCGGGCACCGGCGATCGCATCGCGGAAGGCCTCGCCGGCCCCCTTGATCCGCCCGTGCTCGTCGAAGAGGCCGAGCGTGTGCTCGAGCGGTGGGAAGTCTGCGAGGTCGCGGGAGACGTCGTGCGAGCACCACCAGGTGATGCCCCACAGCTCGGGACAGTCCAGGGAGGTCTCCACCGTGCTGCGCACGAACCAGGGCACGTCCGCCTCTTCGAGGATGCTCCGCGGAGCGCCGACCTCCTGCAGCCACAGCGGACGCTGCGGAGCAGGGGAGAAGGCCCGGGCGAGCTCGAGGTAGTACTCGGCGCGGTGTGCGACCTCGTAGGAGCGAGCGCCGTAGCGCTGGCCGGTGCCGTCGAAGATCCAGGAGTGCACCACGGTCGCGTCGCCGAGCTCCGCGGACTGGTCCGGGGTGAAGGCGTGATCATCCATGAACCAGGCGGCGTCGTAGTTCGCGACCGTGTGCAGGCCGCGCGGCGCTCCCTGGCGCGCGGCATCCAGCAGGGTCGCGGTCCAGGTACTCGCCTGCTCGACGTCCACGGCATCCGGGTCGGGATGGTTCGAGGCGGAGAACTGGTTGACCTCGTTGCCCAGTGTGAGTCCCAGGAGATTCGGCGCTCCGGCCACCCGCTCGGCCAGCGCACGCACCAACGCGGCGGTGGCGGTCACGACCTCGGGATCGGTGAACATGTTGCGGCGATGCCAGGTGGTCAGCCAGCTGGGGATGAAGTCGAAGCTCGACAGATGGCCCTGCAGGGCGTCGACGACGACGTCCAGGCCCACCGTCGCGGCGACGTCGACCACGGCGCGCACATCATCCAGGCCTCGTGGCCGGATCAGGGTGCGGTTGGGCTGGAGCAGCGGCCACAGGGGAAAGATGCGCACATGGTCCGCACCGAGGGAGGCGATCGCTGCGAGATCCTCGCCGACGGCGTCGAGGTCCAGGTCGAGCCAGGAGTGGAACCACCCCGTGCGAGGGGTGTAGTTCACGCCGAAGCGCACCGGGCGGGTGCCGGTCGGGTCCGGGGCGTGGGCAGACATCATCGTCCTTCCGTCGAACAGGTGTGGTGGTCGCCGTGCTGGAGGGAGAATCCTGGGTGGAGCGCATGCACGCGCCCACTGCCTCAGGAGGGCACTTACCTTCCAGCTGTTACTATAGCGCTCAAGTAGCGGCGTTCGGGGGTCGTGCGCCGAACTGCCGACCCAGGAGGTCGCCCGATGTCCACCAGAAACTCTTCTCCGGCGCCAGGCAGCGGCCGGGGCCAGCGGGTCACGATCGCCGACATCGCCCGTCGAGCGGGCGTGACCTCCGCAGCAGTCTCCCTCGCCGTGAACGGACGCCCGGGCGTCTCCGCCGCGACCCGCGAGCGCATCATGGACATCGCCCGGGAGCTCGACTGGGAGCCGTCGCCCGCGGCGCGGGCCCTTGCCGGAGCCCCTGTGCTCACCGTGGGCATGGTCCTCGCACGTCCCGCCGAGGTGCTCGGCAACGAGGCCTTCTTCGGGGCGTTCACCGCCGGGCTGCAGGAGGTGCTCAGCGCCCAGGACTACTCCCTGCAGATGAAGATGGTGGAGTCGCCGGAGGCGGAGATCGAGACCTACCGGCGCTGGTTCGCGCAGCGACGCGTCGACGGCGTGGTCATGGTGGACCTGCGGGTCGATGACCCGCGGATCCCGGCCCTGGAGGAGATCGGCCAGCCCGCACTGGTCGTCGGAGGGCCCGGCCATCACGGCTCCCTGCCCTCGGTCTACGTCGACGATGCCCAGGCGACGAACCTGCTCGTGGATCACCTCGCCTCCCGCGGGCACTCCCGGATCGCCCGCGTGGCCGGAACTGCCGAGTTCTTCCACACCGCACAGCGCGATCGGGCGTTCCTGGGCCGCTGCACCGAGCTCGGCATCGAGGGGAGCCTGCAGGACGCCGGATACGGTGCGCAGGATGCAGCGGTCGCCACGGCAGAGCTGCTCACGGCCACGCCGCCTCCGACGGCGATCATCTTCGACAGCGACGAGATGGCCCTCGCCGGCACTCATGTGCTGCTCGAGAGCGGGGTCCAGGTCCCCGAGCAGATCGCGGTGGCCAGCTATGAGGACTCGGCGCTGGCCCGCACGCACCGCCCGGCCATCACCGCGATCGGCCGCTCCGCGATCGAGTACGGACGGCTCGCCGCCACCCGGCTGCTGGAGATCATCGCGGCGAGCAGGAAGCGCCCCCAGGGCGACGCCACCGCGACGACCGCCGGCGGAGCGCCCGGATCCGAGGCCGCCGAGGTCAGGGCGATCGAACCCGTGCTCCTCGTGCGCGGGTCGACCGACCCGGACGCAGAACCGGCCTTGAGCACCCCTCCGATCCGAGGTTAGATAGGTCATACTCGCCGGTCGGAGCCGCAATCGGAGGTGCGACCGCCGAGGAGTCCTGCTATTGTTGCTCAGGTCGATCCCGCATAGCTCAATCGGCAGAGCATTCGACTGTTAATCGAAGGGTTGTTGGTTCAAGTCCAACTGCGGGAGCCACAGCAGGTACGCAGCCCCGGGGATCTCCCCGGGGCTGCGTTGTTCCCGCCCGATGGTTCTCGCGAAGGAGAGCACGATGCCCGCCGTCCCCGATGAGGTCTTCCCGATCCCGGACTCCGCCGGTCCCGACAGCGTCTGGGCGGACCGATCCGGTCCTCGCACCCTGGTGGGTCGCAATCAGCGCGGGGTCGAGATCCCGATCGGCAAGGGCGAGGGCGAGATCAGCCCCGGCGAGCTCCTGAAGCTCGCACTCATCGGCTGCGCCGGGATGTCCTCCGACGTCAACCTCGCCCGCCGACTCGGCGACGACTTCGCCATGCGGCTGTGGGCGCACGGCGACTCCGACGCCTCCGAGAACCGTTACCCCCGCATCGACGAGGAGGTCCAGCTGCCCCTGGACGGCCTCACCGACGCCGAGATCGCGTCGGTCAGCAAGGTCTTCGGGCGTGCCGTCGCCGCCGGCTGCACCGTCGAGCGCACCGTCGTCCCCGGAGTCGAGGTCACCCACACGATCCTCGGGGCCGATGACCTGCAGGGACACAGCGATCGTGACGGGCAGGAGCGCGCATGAGCATCCGCCCGATCCGCGTCGTCGGCGACCCGGTGCTGCGCACCACCTGCGATCCGGTCCGCACGATCACCGACGGCACCCGCGGCCTCGTGCGCGACCTCATGGACACGGTCGATGACGACGGCCGCGCCGGGGTCGCCGCGAACCAGATCGGCGTGAGCCTGCGCGCGTTCTCCTGGAACCTCGAGGACCACGGGATTGGCTGCATCCTCAACCCGGTCATCGTCGAGCTCTCCGACGAGCTGCAGGACGACGACGAGGGCTGCCTCTCCGTGCCGGGCCTGTTCTTCCCGCGCACCCGCTCCGCCTACGCCCGGTGCGTGGGCATCGACGTCGACGGCCAGGAGATCGAGCTGGCCGGCGAGGGGATCACCGCACGGCTGATCCAGCACGAGGTCGCCCATCTCGACGGCGAGCTCTACATCGACGGGCTCGAACGGTCCGTCAAGAAGAAGGCATTGCGCCAGATCAGGGAAACCCTCTAAGCTCTGCATCAGCAGTAGAAGCATGAGCAGTCCGGCATCTCGCATCACCCGGGCGGTTCCGATTCGTTGGGGAAGACGTATCGGAGACCGGAAGGAACGAGATGACTCAGGGCGTTCTCTATATTCACTCCGCGCCGCGAGCCCTCGCACCACATATCGAGTGGGCCGCCAACGGAGTCCTCGGTGTGCCCTCCCGCATCCGCTGGGAGGAGCAGTACGTGGGCCGAGGCCTCGTGCGCGCCGAGCTGACCTGGCGGGGCCGTGACGACACCGGTCCCCGACTCGTCAGCGCCCTGCGGGGGATGCACGACGTGCGCTTCGAGGTCACCCAGGAGGCGACCGTCTCGAGCGATGGTGCCCGCTGGAGCTGCACCCCGGAGCTGGGCATCCATCACGCGGCCACCGACCGCGCCGGCAACGCCGTCCTCACCGAGGACCATGTGCGAGGCTGCATGGACCGCGCCGGAGACGACGCCGGTGCTCTGCGCCGCGAGCTGTCGATCGCACTCGGCGAGGCCTGGGACGAGGAGCTGGAGATCTATCGCCACGCCGGCGAAGGTGTCCCGATGCGCTGGCTGCACCGCGTCAGCTGAGCCCTGAGTCCCGAACCCGGAACGCGGCTGCCGGAACGTATCCGGCAGCCGCGTTCTCTGCAACGAGCCCCTGCACAGGGCGGAGCACGATCACGCGCTGGTGAAGACCACTGCGATGTCGTGACCGCCGAAGCCGAAGGCATTGTTCAGCACGGCGATGTCCCCGCCGGGCAGATCCACCGGGGCGTTCTGTGCGATCCGCATCGGGGTCTCGGGATCGAGGTTCTCGATGTTGATCGTCGGCGGGGCGATGCGGTGGTAGGCCGCGAGCGTCGAGAAGATCGACTCGAGCGCGCCGGCGCCACCCATCAGGTGGCCGGTCATCGACTTCGTGGACGTGACCACGATCTGGTCGGTGACGCCGTCCAGGGCCGTCGCGACGGCGTTGAGCTCGCCGATGTCCCCGAGCGGGGTGGAGGTCCCGTGCGCGTTGACGTGCACGATGTCCTTCGCCGAGACCTCAGCATCCCCGATCGCCTCACGCACCGCGCGGGCCTGGCCCTCGGCCGAGGGGGCGGAGATGTGGTGGGCGTCCGACGCCATGCCGCGACCGGAGGCATAGGCGTACACGCGCGCCCCACGTGCGGCGGCATGCTCCTCGCTCTCGAGCACGAGGATGCCTGCGCCCTCGCCGAGCACGAAGCCGTCACGGTCCACGTCATAGGGGCGCGAGGCGGTCTGCGGGTCATCGACCCGGCCGGACAGCGCGCGGATGTTCGCGAAGGCTGCGAGCGTCATCGGGTGGATGCACGCCTCGGTGCCTCCGACGACGACCACATCGGCCCGGCCGTCGCGGATCATGCTCATGCCCAGGGCGACGGCCTCCGCGCCGGAGGCGCAGGCCGAGACCGGGGTGTGCGCACCGGCACGGGCCCCGAGCTCCATGGAGATCTGGGCGCTCGAGGAGTTCGCCATGAGCATGGGCACGGTGAACGGATTGACCCGGCGGGCGCCGCGCTCCCGCACCACGTCCCACTGATCCAGCGTGGTCCAGATGCCGCCGATACCGGTGCCGACCACGACGCCGAGCCGTTCGGGCTCGACCTCGGGGGAGCCGGCGTCGGCCCAGGCCTGACGGGCCGCGACCATCGAGTACTGGCCGGAGGGGTCCAGCTTCTTGGACTCGGGCCGCGTGAGGGAGTCGAGGGCGCCGGGGACGACCTGGCAGGCGAAGTCCACGGACAGGCCGTAGGTCTCCTTCCAGTCGTTGTCCAGCGTGCGGGCGGTCGACGTCCCGGCCAGGGCCGCCTCCCAGGTGGAAGCGATGTCGCCGCCGAGGGGATTGACGGTGCCGAGACCGGTCACGGCGACGCGAGAGCGGGAAGCGGACATACGGGCGGACCTCCGGGTCGGGGAGCGTGGTGCGAACGGCGACGCCCGGGACAGAAGTGTCCCGGGCGTCAGGAGGGGGTCAGGACTGCGCGCCCTCGATGAACTTGACGGCGTCGCCGACGGTGGCGAGGTTCTTGACCTCTTCGTCGGGGATGCGCACGTCGAACTTCTCCTCGGCGTTGACCACGATGGTCATCATGGAGATGGAGTCGATGTCGAGGTCGTCGGTGAAGGACTTCGCGAGCTGGACGTCCTCGGTCGCGACACCCGTCTCCTCGTTGACGATCTCGGCCAGGCCCGCGAGGATCTCGTTCTCGGTGTGTGCCATGGGGTTCTCCTTAGGTGAATGGATTGTGTGGCGGTGACAGACTACCCGCGCCGCCGCCGGTGTCCCGGCAGCCGCGACGATGTGGCCCGGGTGGCGTGATGCGCGCGACAGCCCGCCCGCACGCCGCGGGGATCAGGGGAGGATCAGCACCTGTCCGGCATAGGCCAGACCGGCGCCGAAGCCGAACTGCACGAGCACGTCACCGCTCGTGGCGGCGCCCTCCGCGAGGAGGCGATGCGTGGCCAGGGGGATCGAGGCGGCCGAGGTGTTGCCGGTCTCGGCGATGTCGCGGGCGATCACCACGCTCTCGGGCAGTTTGAGCTGCTTGGCGAGCTCGTCGACGATGCGCATGTTGGCCTGGTGGGGAACGAACACGTCGATGTCCTCCACCGTCAGGCCCGACTGCTCGAGCATCTCGCGGATCTTCTTCGCGGTGTGCCAGACGGCCCAGCGGAAGACGGTGCGACCATCCTGCTCGAGCGTGGGCCAGGGGCCGTCGCCGTCGCGGAAGTTCACGAGCGAGTTGGTCATCCGGATGGTGTCCCAGTTCTCGCCGTCGCTGCCCCACACGGTGGGACCGATCTTCGGCTCGTCGCTGGGGCCGACGATCGCGGCGCCCGCGCCGTCGCCGAGCAGGAACGAGATCGAGCGGTCGGTGGGGTCGACGAAGTCGGAGAGCTTCTCCGCCCCGATGACCAGCACGTGGCGGGCGGCGCCGGTGCGGACCAGGGCGTCGGCCTGACCGATGCCGTACGCGAAGCCGGCGCAGGCGGCCGAGATGTCGTACGCGATCACATCGGGGCGGCCCAGCTCGCCGGCCAGCAGCGTGGCGAGCGAGGGGGTCGGGTACGGGAAGCTGATCGTGGAGACGATGATCGCATCGAGAGTCTCCAGCTCGATGCCGGATGCCTCGATGGCTTCCTTCGCGGCGGTCAGGGACAGGTCCTTGACACCGACGTCCTTGCTGGCGCGGGTGCGGGTGATGATGCCGGTGCGCTGCTGGATCCACTCGTCCGAGGAGTTGATCGGCTCGATGAGGTCGTCGTTGGGCACGATGACGTCGCCGCGGGCGGCCCCATAGGCGAGGACCTGCGATCCCGGCACGGTGGGCCGGGGCTTCAGCGATACGGCCATGTCAGTTCTCCTGGTCCGCGGTGGGGGCGATGCCGGCGTGCTCGCGCACGAGTGCACGGGCGGCGTCGAGGTCGTCGGGGGTGTTGAGGTCGGCCAGGGCGATGCCCTTGAGGTCGCGCTTGGCGAGCCCGGTCAGGGTACCGGCCGGGGCGACCTCGATCATCGCGGTCACGCCGCGGTCGCGCAGGGTGGCCATGCAGGCCTCCCAGTCGACCGGGGAGGCGACCTGCGTGACGATCAGGTCGAGGTAGCGCGAGCCCTCCGTGACGACCTCGCCGCTCGCGTTCGAGACCAGCGGGACCGTGGGATCGGTGGGGGACAGGCTCGGGGTGAAGGCGGTGAGCTCCTCGCGGGCGCCCGCCATGAAGGGCGTGTGGAAGGCCCCGGCGACCTGCAGCGGGATGACGCGCGCCTTGGCCGGCCCGTCCTCACGGAGCGCCGCGATGGCGTCGAGTGAGCCGGCGGCCACGATCTGCGCGGCGGAGTTGATGTTCGCCGGGTGCAGGCCATGGCGCTCGATGACGGCCAGGACCTCGTCCCGGGAGCCGCCGACGACGGCGGCCATCCCGGTGGGCTCGGCGGCGGCGGCCGTCGCCATCGCCTGGGAACGCACCGCGACCAGACGCATCGCGTCCTCGTCGCTCAGCACACCCGCCAGCGCGGCGGCAGTCAGCTCGCCCACGCTGTGCCCGGCGATCACATCGGCACCGGGGAGAGATTCGTCGGCGTTCAGCTGGGCGGCGGCGACGATGCCGGCGGCGACCAGCAGCGGCTGGGCCACGGCGGTGTCGCGGAGGGTGTCGGCGTCGGACTCGGTGCCGTGGCGCAGAAGATCCACGCCCGCCGCCTCGGAGAGAGAGGCCACCGTCTGCTCGACGCCCGGCAGCTCACGCCACGGGCTCAGGAATCCGGGCTTCTGCGCCCCTTGGCCGGGGCAGACGATCGCGAGCACGGGAACCTCCAGGAGGGAGAGAGAGGAAAGAACGAGAAGGGAAGTGAAAGAAGAATGCCGGGCTCGTCATGGAGGAGGGCCCGGGGAGAACAGGACCACCGGCCCGCCCCTCCCGCAGGAGGGGCGAGCCGGTGGGGTGATCAGGACTCGCCGCCGAAGGAGCCGGACTGGCCCGCGTTGACGTTGGTCAGGTCGTACTTGTCGATCGCCTGACGCACGAGGGACGGATCGACCTTGCCCTCGCGGGCGAGCAGCTGCAGGGCCTTGACGACCATGGAGTGCGCATCGATCTTCAGGTGACGGCGGGCCGCCGGACGGGTGTCCGAGAAGCCCCAGCCGTCGGCTCCGAGCACGCCGTACTGGCCGGGGATCCACTCGCGGATCAGGTCCGGGACCAGGAAGTCGTAGTCGGAGGTCGCGACGAACGGGCCGTCGACGCCCTGCAGGCGCTGCGAGATCCACGGGGTGCGCGGGTCCTCGGGGTTCAGCAGATTGTGCTTCTCCGCCTCCTGGGCGTCCTTGCGCATCTCCGCCCACGAGGTCACGGACCAGACCGTGGCGCGGACGCCCCAGTCCTCGAGCAGGAGCTGGCGGGCATGGCGGGCCCACGGCACACCGACGCCGGAGGCGAGCAGCTGGGTCTGGGGCCCGTCGCCCTCGGGGGCGTCGTCGAGCACGTACATGCCCTTGAGGAGCCCCTCGACGTCCAGGCCCTCGGGCTCGGCCGGCTGCACCATCGGCTCGTTGTACACGGTGATGTAGTAGAAGACCTCCTGCAGGCGGTCGTCCTCGCCGTACATGCGCTGAAGGCCATCACGGATGATGTGGCCGAGCTCGTAGCCGTAGGCCGGGTCGTAGATGACCGTGCCGGGGTTCGTGTAGGCCAGGATCGGCGAGTGGCCGTCCATGTGCTGCAGTCCCTCGCCCGCCAGCGTGGTCTTTCCGGCGGTCGCGCCGATCACGAAGCCCTTGGCCATCTGATCGCCGGCTGCCCAGAAGAAGTCACCGGTGCGCTGGAACCCGAACATCGAGTAGAAGATGTAGAACGGGATCATCGGGAAGTCATGCGTGGCGTACGAGGTGCCCGCTGCGGTGAAGGCCGCGGTGGAGCTGATCTCGTTGATGCCCATGTGCTTGATCTGGCCGGAGGTGGACTCCTTGTAGGCCAGGAGCAGATCGCGATCCACCGAGAGATAGTTCTGACCGTCGGGGTTGTAGATCTTCGCCGTCGGGAACAGCGAGTCCATGCCGAAGGTACGAGCCTCGTCGGGAACGATCGGGACCCAGCGCTTGCCGGTCTCCTTGTCGCGCATGAGGTCCTTGAGCAGGCGCACGAGGGCCATCGTGGTGGCGATCTCCTGCTTGCCGGAGCCGCGACGCATCACCTCGTAGGCCTTGTCCCCGGGCAGGTCGAGCGCCTTGTGCTCGGTGCTGCGCGAGGGGACGGGGCCGCCGAGCTCTCCGCGACGGGACTTCAGGTACTTCATGACCGGGGTGTCGTCGGCCGGCATGTACAGCGGCGCGTCGTAGACGCTGCCGCTCTCGAGCTGCTCATCGCTGAAGGGGATGCGCAGCGTGTCGCGCAGTGCCTTGAGGTCCTCGAGGGTGAACTTCTTCATCTGGTGGGTCGCGTTGCGGCCGGCGAAGTTCTTGCCCAGGCGGTAGCCCTTGATGGTGTGGGCGAGGATCACGGTGGGCTGGCCCTTGTGGTCCATCGCGGCCTGGAAGGCGGCGTGGATCTTCTTGGCATCGTGGCCGCCACGGTTGAGCTTCCACCAGATGTCATCGTCCGAGAGGTCCTCGACGAGGGCCTTCGTGCGGGGATCGCGACCGAAGAAGTTGTCGCGGATGAAGGCGCCGTTCTCGGCGCGGTACGTCTGGTAGTCGCCATCGGGCGTGACGTTCATCAGGTCGATGAGCGCACCGTCGGTCGAGGACTCCAGCAGCGGATCCCAGCCGGAGCCCCAGATCACCTTGATGACGTTCCAGCCGGCGCCGCGGAACTGGCTCTCCAGCTCCTGGATGATCTTGCCGTTGCCGCGCACCGGGCCGTCGAGGCGCTGCAGGTTGCAGTTCACGACGAAGGTCAGGTTGTCCAGGTGCTCCTTGGCGGCAATGTGCAGCGCGCCGCGGGACTCGACCTCGTCCATCTCGCCGTCGCCGAGGAACGCCCAGGTGTGCTGCTCGCTGGTGTCCTTGAGGCCACGGTTGGTGAGGTACTTGTCGAAGGAGGCCTGCTCGATCGCGGCGACCGGGCCGATGCCCATGGACACCGTGGGGAACTCCCAGAAGTCCTGCATGGCGCGCGGGTGCGGGTAGGACGGCATCCCGTGCTCGCTGGAGAACTCCTGACGGAAGCCGTCGAGGTCCTCCTGGCCGAGCCGACCCATGAGGTAGGCGCGGGCGTAGATGCCGGGGGAGGCGTGGCCCTGGAAGAAGATGTGATCGCCGCCACCGGGGTGGTTGCGGCCGCGGAAGAAGTGGTTGAAGCCGACTTCGTACATCGTGGCGATCGAGGCGTAGCTGGAGAGGTGGCCGCCCACCCCGATGCCGGGAGCCTGCGCGCGGTGCACCAGCATCGCGGCGTTCCAGCGGTTGATGTTGCGCAGCTCCTTCTCGAGCTCCACATCCCCGGGGTACTGGGGCTGCTCATCGGCCGCGATGGTGTTGACGTAATCGGTCGCCAGGGAGTCGGGCAGGTGAAGATCCTGGTCACGGGCATGCTGGATCAGGCTCTGGACGACCTCGGAGGCGCGGTCCGAGCCGCGATGCTCGACGAGGCCGTCGAACGAGTCAATCCATTCCTGCGTCTCCTCCGGATCCGGATCCTGCGCATGACTGGGCAGGTTGATGCCGATGGGGCGAGGGGTCTCGTGCGAAGTCACGATGTCCTTCTCTCTACGGGAGGCGATGGACCGGCCGTGGGGAGCTGTGGAGCGCCGGTGGGCACGGCTCCTCGGCCTCGGTTCCGGCAAGCCTACCGTTGCGAAAGGCGCTGGGAGCCTTCACAAGTCCTCCCCACATGTGAGACGCCGAACACCCGCCACGGTGCTGGGAGTCCCACCCTCGTCGGTGCGACGAGGGTGGCATGCCGGGGGAGGGGACTGCGGTGTCCGGGCGCGCCCTCCTGGCTAATCTCACCCACGTGCCTGCTCGAAGTGCGGTGGGTCGGCTCGTGACATAGCATTGGGCCCGCACAGTTCGGTCCCGGCGCCCGCAGCGCCCCCGATGCTGCTGCGATTTCTTATCCCAACCTGTGAGGAGCTCTTTCTTGTCACCGTCGGCCGACGCCCCTTCGTCCAGCTCTCCTGCCGAGGCGCTGGCCTTTACCTCGGGTCAGATCGTGCAGGAATTCGGCTATGACGACGATGTCGATCTCGACCTGCGCGATGCGATCGAGGACGTCCTCGGTGACGAGCTCGAGGACGAGGACTGCCAGGAGATCGTCGACGGCGTCATCATGTGGTGGCGCGAGGGTGACGGTGACCTGACCGACGCCATGGTCGACACGCTCACGACCCTCGCACCGGGAGCTCCCGTGTGGGTGCTCACCCCGAAGGCCGGCCGCGACGGCCACGTCGCCCCGGCGGACATCCAGGAGAGCGCCGGCACCGCCGGTCTCCGCGTGATGAGCACGGTGAGCCTGGCTCAGGACTGGACCGGTACGCGCCTCGCGAGCCGCACCAACTGATCTCCCGCATGATCTGCACCCCGTTCGCGGGGTGCGAGCCCTCCCTCTGCGGAGGATGAGGGGCGTCCAGCCCCGCTCGGGTCGTTAGCTCAGTTGGTCAGAGCGCCTGGTTTACACCCAGGAGGTCGGGGGTTCGAGCCCCTCACGACCCACCCACGAGAAGGCCCCTGACCTGCACCGGGAGTGCGGAGTCAGGGGTCTTTCGGCGTCGTCGAGCGTATTTTGAGCACACGGCCGCGGGGAGTGCCGTGGCGACAGGGCAGGCTCCCGTCCGCTCCTGGGCACGACAGCGGGAACGCCCGCCCCGCTCAGCGCGAGACGACGTACAGCAGGACCAGTGCGCAGGGCACCAGCAGCACGAGGCAGCCCCAGATCTTCGCCGTCTGCCCGTCCCGCGCCTTCTGCTCCTCGGTGCGGGGCATCTCGCCGGAGGGGTATCCGGCCGCACGTGCCTCGTCACGGGTGCGTCGGCGCAGGGAGATCATCCGGTAGATCGCCACCGCGAGGATGCCGATGGTGGCGACGCCGAAGGCGAGCAGGATGAGGGTGTCGATGGCGAATCCTCCGAGAATGAACGGGACGGGCGAGGACTGGTGTGGACAGCGTCTCACGGCAGCCCGGCGCAGCCTGGACGGTTCCTATACTGGGATCAGCGTCGTGCGCGGGCCGAGCAGTCCCTTCCGGTCCTGGTCAGAGCCCCGCCCACGGCATCGCATGGAGGAGGAAACGCGCAGGTGAATGCACCGAGCAGACCGTTCGACATCGAGGCGATCCGGGCTGACTTCCCGATCCTGGGTCGCATGCTGGATCCGGAGACCCCGATGATCTACCTCGACGGCGGTGCCACCTCGCAGCGCCCCCGTCAGGTCATCGATGCCGAGGTCGCCTATCTGACCCACGACAACGCCGCCGTCAAACGCGGAGCGCACCGGATGGCGTCGGCGGCGACAGATGCCTACGAGGACTCACGAGAGACCGTCGCGCGCTTCCTCGGTGCCCCTTCGCCCGATGAGGTCGTCTTCACGAAGAACGCCACGGAGGCGCTGAACCTCGTCGCGTACTCCCTGGGCAACGGTGACGCCTCGACCCCGGCGCATCTGCGGGTGCGCGAGGGCGACGAGATCCTGGTGACCGAGATGGAGCACCACGCCAACCTGGTGCCGTGGCAGGAGCTCGCCCGGCGCACCGGGGCGACGCTGCGCTGGATCCCGATGGCCGATGACTTCACCCTGGATCTGACGGACCTGGAGTCGCTGCTCACCGAACGGACCCGGGTGGTGGCTTTCGCCCACCAGTCCAACGTGCTCGGCACCGTCAACCCGGTCGCGCGGCTGGTCGAGGCTGCTCGGGCCGTCGGCGCGCTCACCGTGCTCGATGCCGCGCAGTCCGCGCCGCACATGCCGTTCGACGTCGCCGAGCTCGGCGTCGACTTCGTGGCGCTGTCCGGGCACAAGATGCTCGGACCCACCGGCATCGGGGTGCTGTGGGGCCGCTACGAGCATCTTGCGGCCATGCCGCCCTTCCTCACCGGCGGCTCGATGATCGAGATCGTCCATCTCGACCATTCGACGTACGCCGAGCCGCCCGCCCGCTTCGAGGCCGGCACCCCGCCGATCAGCCAGGCCGTGGGCCTGGCGGCGGCCTGCGACTATCTCTCCGCCCTCGGCATGGGTGTCATCGCCGAGCATGAGCAGGCGCTGACCGACCGTGCGCTGCGCGGCCTGGCAGGCATCGACGGCGTGCGCATCATCGGCCCGGCGGCCGGGCCGGACCGCGCGGGCGCGGTGTCCTTCGATCTCGCCGGCCGGCATCCGCACGACGTCGGCCAGGTGCTCGACTCCCTCGGCCTCGAGGTACGGGTGGGCCACCACTGCGCGTGGCCGCTGCACCGCCGGTTCGGTCTGCACGGCACCACTCGGGCCAGCTTCTCCGTCCACACCACCGCCGCGGAGGTCGACGCCCTCATCGCGGGCGTCGCGCACACCGCCGACTTCTTCGGAGCGTTCTCATGAGCTCTGCCCTGAACTCCCTCTACACCGAGCTGGTCATCGAGCACGACAAGCGTCCCCTGCATGCGGGGCTGCGCGAACCGTTCCAGGCGGAGGTCCACCACGTGAACCCCACCTGCGGCGACGAGATCACGCTGCGCCTGCAGCTTTCCGGCCACGGCCACGGCCACGGCCAGGAGCAGCGCATCGAGGACGTCTCCTACGAGGCGATCGGCTGCGCCATGAGCCGCGCCGCCGCGTCGATCATGGCGGACCTCCTCATCGGGCAGACCGTCGATCAGGTGGAGCCCGTGCGTGAGCACTTCGAGGCGGCCATGGGATCCCGCGGCCGGATCGAGGGCGACGAGGCCCTGATCGGTGACGGCGTGGCCCTGCTGGGCGCGGCGAAGTTCCCTGCCCGGGTCAAGTGCGTCCTCATGCCGTGGAAGGCGTATCAGGCGGCGCTCGTCGAGATCCGGACTCTGGAGTCGTGATGCCCGAGCAGTCTGCGACCGTCGGCTCCGTCACCGGGATCCTGGAGGACGCGTTCCCGCTCGCCTGGGCGGAGGACTGGGACCGCGTGGGCCTGGTGCTCGGGCGGCGCACCGCCGAGGTCACCCGGGTGCTGCTGGCCGTCGATCCCACGGTCGCCGTGGCCCGGGAGGCGGTCGACCTCGGAGCGCAGCTGCTGATCACCCACCATCCGCTGCTGCTGCGGGGCGCGAGCTTCCTGCCGGCGGATCAGGGCAAGGGCGCAGTGGTCACCGATCTGCTGCGAGCCGGCACCGCTCTGTGGTGCGGGCACACCAACGTGGACCGGTCCACCCGCGGCACCGTCGGGGCCTGGATTTGCGCCCTCGACCTCCGCGATGCGCGCCCGCTGGCACCGGGCCGTGAGGCCGACGACGGCGCCCACGGCTCGGCACTGTTCGGTCTCGGTGCGGTCGGTGCTCTCCCGGCCCCGACGACCGTCGCAGCCCTGACCTCCGCGGTCGCCGACATCGTCCCGGCCACCGCGCGCGGCATCGTGCACACCGGGGATCCCGAGCGCGAGGTCCGCACGGTGGCCGTGTGCCCCGGCGCCGGAGACTCCTTCCTGGAGGCTGCCGTCGCCGCCGAGGTCGATGCGTACATCACCTCGGATCTGCGGCATCATCCCGCGCTCGAGCATCTGGAGACCGCCGCGGATCACCTCGCCGTGCCCGCACTCGTCGACGTCCCCCATGCGGCGAGCGAGGCCCTCTGGCTGCCTCTCGCGCAGGAGCTGCTCGCGGAGACCGCCCCGGAGCTGGAGGTGCTGATCAGCGAGCAGACCACGGATCCGTGGGGCGGCCGCGCCGGCTGAGGACACCCATCCCGCCGAACTCAGCCCACCCGGTCCACGACGACCAGCCGGTCGCCGTCGAGCTCGACCTGCAGCGCAGCGCCGAACGCGGCACGGACCACGTCGACGACCTCGTCGGCCGTCGTCGGAGTGTGCTCGGCCTGCACGAGCGCGCGGGTGACGAGCCCGCGGTACCGCTTCGCATCGTGGGAGATCACCTTCCGCACTCCTCCGCGCTCCTGCACGGGGGAGACCTCCAGCACTCGGACGCCGTCCGCACTGCGCATGGTCATCATCGAGCGGTAGGAGCCGGATCGGCTGTCGATGACCAGCGGGGAGCCGCTCGCGGCGAGCTCGGTGCGCAGGCGTGCGGCCACCGGCTTCAAGCGGGACGTCCACCAGGAACCAGCCCGGCCCAGGCGCGACACCGTCGAGGCTGCCGAGAGCCGGTAGGCCGGGATCCGGTCGGTCGCCGCGTCCACGAGCCCGAACAGCGCGCTCTGCACGAGGATCCGTCGGTCGTCGCCGAGGACGAGGGCGGGGTCCAGCTGGTCGTAGAGGACCCCGGAGTACACGGTCAGCGGCGCATCCGTCGGCTCCTCCTCGAGCTGCGCCATCCGCTCCACGAGCTCGGGGGAGGAGGCCGGGACGCCGAGCTTGTCCGCTCCGCCACGGGCCGCGGCGGTGCGCACAGCGGCGCGCAGCATCATGCGGCGGGAGTCGGTGAGCTCCGGCATCCCGAACGCGTCGAGATCGAGCGGCGCGGCCTCCGCGTGCACCGGGCGGGTCTTGGTCTCCGAAGGGGGAAGCAGGATCAGCACTCCACCATTCTCGGTCGCGGCCACCCGATCCGGGTTCCCGGACCCGCGAGACCTTCCGCACGTCAGGGCGTGGGGAGCGCTGATCGTGATGGCGGCCGACGGCACGGATCGGCGTAGACTCCGGGGCGGACCAGTCGGCCGGGCAGTCGCGTCCTCGGGGCTCACGCCTCGGGGCCGAGGAAAGTCCGGGCTCCATCCGGCACGGTGGTGGGTAACGCCCACCCGGAGTGATCCGCGGGACAGTGCCACAGAGAGCAGACCGCCGCCAGCGCCCCTCGGGACGCCGGCGGTAAGGGTGAAAGGGTGGTGTAAGAGACCACCGCGGCCTCGGTGACGAGGTCGGCATGGTAAACCCCACCGGGAGCAAGGTCAGACAGGGAATGTTCGAGGGCGCCGGCCCGAGTTCCCGGGTAGACCGCTGGAGGTCGTCGGCAACGGCGATGCGAGATGGATGGCTGCCGATAACAGAACCCGGCTTACAGGCCGGCTGGTCCGCCCCACGTCCTGACCCGGGCCGCGCATCCGTGCGCGTCCCGGGTCAGCGGGGACTCCTCGCGGCGAGGACCTCCTTCGACGAGCTACTTCGACGAGCTCTTCGTGTCCTTCTCGGACTACTTGTGCTTCTTGGGCTTCTTGTCCTCGGTGCCCTCTTCGCCCTTCTCCAGCGCCTTCTGCTCCTTGCGGGCCAGCACTGCGGCACCGATGATCCCGGCCTCGTTGCGCAGCTTCGCCGGGACGATCTCGGCCTTCAGATCCAGCAGCGGCAGGAACTTCTCGTGCTTCTTCGAGATGCCGCCGCCCACGATGATCTTCGTCGGCGAGAACAGGAACTCGATGTGGGAGAAGTACTCCTGCAGGCGCCCGCCCCAGGTCTCCCAGTCCAGGTCCTCCTTCTCGCGGATGGAGCTGGCCATGTACTTCTCGGCGTCGTCGTCGTGCAGCAGCACGTGCCCGAGCTCGGTGTTGGGGACCAGCTTCCCGTCCACGAACATCGCACTGCCCACTCCGGTGCCCAGGGTGATCACCAGGACGACCCCGGAGGATCGACGACCCGCCCCGAACTCCATCTCGGCGATGCCCGCGGCATCGGCGTCGTTGACCACGAAGACGTCGTGACCGGTGCGTTCGGTGAGCAGCGCATCGACGTCGGTCCCGATCCAGGCGTCGTCGACGTTCGCCGCCGTGAGCGCGACGCCGTTCTGGATGACGGCGGGGAAGGTGACGCCCACCGGCATGCCGTCGGCGATGTCGTAGGAGCTGATGAGCTCGGCGACCGTATCGGCGACCGCATCGGGTGTCGAGGGCTGCGGGGTCGTCAGACGGATCCTGTCCGCCACCAGATCGCCCTTCTTGAGATCGACGGGCGCGCCCTTGATCCCGCTCCCGCCGATGTCGATCCCGAACGCTGTGCGGTGCTTCGCCTTGGCCATCGCCACTCCTGATCGCGGTGAACCGGGCGGAGGGACCGCCCGGCGGGGCCCCGTCGTCGGGGCCCCTACGGTGCGTTCACGATACCGGGAGCAGGGCGTGATCGGCCCCCGGGTCCGGGAACCGGGCGGCGGGCCGTCGAGCGGGGGCGTCAGACGACGGTGAGGAGCTCGGGGCCCTCCGCGGTGATGAGCATCGTGTGCTCGAACTGGGCGGTGAAGGAGCGGTCCTTCGTGACCACGGTCCAGCCGTCGTCCCACTGCTCCCAGGACTGCGACCCGATCGTCACCATGGGCTCGATCGTGAAGGTCATGCCCTCCTCGATGACGTCGTCGAACAGGGGGGCCGAGTCGTAGTGGGGGATGACGAGTCCGTTGTGGAAGCCCTCGGCGACGCCGTGCCCGGTGTAGTCCTGCACCGACTCGTAGCCGTGGCGGGCCACGAACTTCTCGATCACGCGACCGATGACGTTGACCTGACGGCCGGGCTTGGCGACCTTCACCCCGCGCATCATCGCCTCGTGGGAGATGTCGATCAGCTGCTGCGCCCGCGGATCGATGTCTCCGACCGCGAAGGTGGCGTTGGTGTCTCCGTGGACGCCGTGGAGGAAGGCGGTGACGTCGACGTTGAGGATGTCCCCGGACTGCATCACCGTGGAGTCCGGGATGCCATGGCAGATCACCTCGTTCAGGCTGGTGCAGCACGACTTCTCGAATCCGAGGTAGCCGAGCGTCGAGGGATAGGCGCCGTTCTCGACCAGCACGTCATGCACCACGGCGTCGATGTGGTCCGTGGTGACGCCGGGCTCGGCGGCCTCACCGGCGGCCTGGAGTGCAAGGGCGGCGATGCGGCTCGCCTCGCGCACCCGCTCGATGATCTCGGGGGTCTGGACGCGGGGCCCGGAGTCGGAGACCGCCTCGTCCTTGCCCACGTACTCGGGGCGCTCGATGCGCGCGGGCACCGTGCGTCGGGGGCCGACGGTGCCGGGCACCAGCTCGTCGCGGCCTTCTGGACGGAACCACACCTGCTCTACAGTCATACCCACCAGTCTCTCATCGACGCGGAAGGAGACCGACGTGACCGACGGCACGGAGTTCTTTTACAACCTCAGCACGGGCAGCGTGGAGGAGGGTCGGCAATCACCGGCGACGGACCTGATGGGCCCGTACGCCTCGCGGGCGGAGGCTCAGCAGGCGCTGAAGACCGCTGCGGCCCGCAACGAGAAGTGGGAGCAGGACAACGATGCCTGGGAGGGCACCGACGAGGCGTAGTGCCTGGCGGGCATCGCCTCGCGGAACGTCCCGGGCAGGGCACCGCCCCGGTGACCACGAGCAGGTTCTCGCGGTCACCGGGGCGGTGTCATGCGGCGGGCGGAGCGCGGTGCTGATCAGTCGAAGGAGTGCTCGGGTCCGGGATAGGAGCGCTCGGCGACCTCGACCCGGTACTGCTCGGCGGCGTGGGTGAGGTCACGGCGCAGATCCGCGAACGCCTTGACGAACTTCCCGTGGAAACCGGACAGGCCCGCCATGTCCTGCCACACCAGCACCTGGCCGTCGCAGGACGGCCCTGCCCCGATCCCGATCGTCGGGACCGTCACCACCTCGGTGATGCGTGCGGCGACCTGTGCAGGGACGAGCTCGAGCACGATCGCGGAGGCGCCGGCCTCCTGGATCGCCAGGGCATCCTCGGCCAGCTGATCGGCTCCGGCGGCATCCCGGCCCTGGACCCGGTGCCCGGAGAGCGCATTGACCGACTGCGGGGTGAACCCGAGGTGGCCCATCACCGGGATCCCGGCCTCGACGAGCGCGCGGATCTGCGGCACGATCGCGCGCCCGCCCTCGAGCTTGACCATCTCCGCACCGGCGCGGATCAGCTCGACGCCATGGCGCACGGCGTCGGCCGGGCCGGTCTCGTAGGTGCCGAAGGCCAGATCCGCCACAATCAGCGGGCGGTGGACGCTACGGGCCACGGCACCGGTGAAGGTGAGCATGTCCTGATGGGTGGTCGCGGTGGTCGAGGAATGGCCGAGCACCGTGGTGCCCACGGAGTCACCGATCAGCAGCACGTCGATCCCGGCCGCCTCGAAGGCCTGCGCCGAGTACTGGTCGTAGGCCGTCAGCATCGAGAAGGGACGCCCGCGGTCCTTGGCGTCGTGCAGATGACGGATACGGACCTTGGCCGGGCCGACGGGGCCGGTGCCGGAGGGGGTGCTCACGATGTGCTCCTGGACGGGTGGCTGAGTGATGCGGACATCCTGCGGTCCTCGCGGGGACGGGTCGTCCGTGGCGGACCAGCGGGTGCGGCGCACGCTCAGCCTATCGGTGATGGGGAGTTCTCCCCCTGGCAGTCCGATAGTCGTTCATGCCAGAGTTGCCTCCAGTCGGTATCGGTGCCGGCGCCGAGATGGAGGATATGGAAATGACGTCGATCATGCGCAAGTCACTGCGGGGTGCGGCAACGGGTCTGGGAGCTCTCGCCATCGTCGCGGGCGCTTCGGGCTGCGGAAGCCTTCTCGGGGGAGGCGACGAGGGCGAGCAGAAGCCCGCGGACGAGAAGGAACAGCCCGCCGAGGATGACGGCGCCGCTGAGGACGACGGCGCGGCAGAGGACGACGGCGCGGCTGAGGATGACGGCGCTGCCGAGGACGACGGCGCTTCGGACGCGGGTGGGGATGACGCCGCGGCGGCCGGCGGCGACACCGCGGCCTCGGACGGGGGCGGGGACGTCGCCGCCTCGCTGAGCGACGAGGACCTGACGGCCGCGAGCGAGACGTTCGTCGTATTCCTGCAGACCCTCGATGACGACACCGCCGCCGCCTGCGAGATGATCTACGACCCCTCGACGAAGGGCGCACCCAGCGAGGAGTTCCTGACCGGTTGTGCACCGGGCCTGGAGGCCGGGTTCGAGCAGCAGGGGCTCGAGCTCCAGCCGGGCATGTTCGACGCGATCGATGCCTCCATGATCGAGCTGGCGGACAACGGCGACGGCACCGCAGCCGTCTCCATGGCCGGCCAGGAGATGGGCATGAACGTGATCAAGGCCGACGACGGCGAGTTCTACATCCAGGCTCCTATGTGATCGTCAGCCGCAGCGGTCGTCCTCGGACGACCACATCGCGCCCCGACATCCGCTGTGGATGTCGGGGCGTCGTGCTGTCGTCGGGCGGCGCATCCTGGGGCAGACTGAGCGCATGGAACATCTCCACGACGACGTCATCCGAACGGTCTCCGATCGCGACGTGCGGTTCATCCGCCTGTGGTTCTGCGATATCGCGGGGACGCTGAAGTCCATCGCGATCTCCCCGTCGGACCTCGAAGCGGCGTTCACCGAGGGCATCGGGATCGACGGCTCCACGATCGAGGGCCTCACCCGCAGCTACGAGTCGGACATGATCCTGCGCCCGGACCCCGGCACCTTCGAGCTGCTGTCGTGGCGCGGCGAGACCAACGCGACCGGCAGGATGATGTGCGATGTGCTCACCCCGGACGGCGAGCCGGCCGCTTCGGACCCCCGCCGCGTGCTGCGCGAGGCGCTCTCCCGCGCCGAGGAGAAGGGCCTGGAGTTCTACGCCCATCCCGAGATCGAGTTCTACCTCTTCGAGCAGCCGTACCGGCAGGGCGAGAGGCTGCGCCCGATCGACAGCGCGGGATACTTCGACCACGTGCACCGCGGGCAGGGGCAGGACTTCCGTCGGACCGCGATCCAGCACCTGGAGGCGATGAACATCCAGGTCGAGTTCTCACACCACGAGAACGGTCCCGGCCAGAACGAGATCGACCTGCGCTACGCCGATGCGCTCACCACGGCGGACAACATCGTCACCCTCCGCACGGTCGTCAAGGAGGTCGCCCTGTCGATGGGACAGGTCGCGACCTTCATGCCCAAGCCGATGATCGACCAGCCCGGCTCGGGCATGCACACCCACCTGTCGATGTTCCAGGGCGGCAAGAACGCCTTCCACGAGCCGGGCGCCGAGTACGGCCTCTCCCGCATCGGCCGGCAGTTCATCGCCGGGCTGCTGCGCCATGCTCCCGAGTACAGCGCGGTCACCAACCAGTGGGTGAACTCCTACAAGCGGCTGTGGGGCGCGCAGGAGGCCCCGAGCTACATCTGCTGGGGCCACAACAACCGCTCCGCGCTGGTTCGGGTGCCGTTCCACAAGCCCACCAAGGGGACCAGCTCCCGCGTCGAGTTCCGGGGGCTGGACTCGTCCGCCAACCCCTATCTCGCCTTCGCCGCCCTGCTGGCCGCCGGGATGGCGGGCATCGAGGGGGAGTACGAGCTGCCCGAGGGCGCCGAGGATGCGGTCTGGGACCTCTCCGAGCGGGAGCGCCGTGCCATGGGCATCGAACCGCTGCCCACCGACCTGTTCCGCGCGCTGGAGAACTTCGAGAGCTCGGAGCTGATGGCGGCGACTCTCGGCGAGCAGGTCTTCGAGTTCTTCCTGCGCGATAAGAAGCAGGAATGGGATCGCTACCGCGAACAGGTGACCGATCACGAGCTGGCCTCGACCTTCAGCCGGGTCTGAGACCCCGGGAGCTCCTGCCTGCACCTGCCCGCACCTGACCTCGAGGGAGCGCATATGACGATCGAACCACCCACGACGACCGGCGCCCTCGCTCGGCTGGGATTCAGCAGCACCGACCGTGTCCACCGTTTCCTCGCCGAGCCCGTGCTCGCCGCACTGGGCTCCCGTGGGCCCGCCCGCCTCGGGGCGACGGCCGACGGCGACGATGCCGTGCTCGGCCTGCTGCGCCTGGCGGAATCCGCCCACGAGAGCGGGCAGTCGGCGCTGATGGACGACTTCCTCGCCTCCGTCGGCACGCCCGGCAGCCATGGGGAACGGCTGATCCGTCTGCTGGGCACTTCGGTCGCGCTCGGTGACTTCCTCGCACGCCATCCCGAGCGGCTCGAGTCGCTGCGGGAGGGCGATGATCAGCTGACGCTGCCGGCGGCGAGGGTCCGCGAGATGCTGCTGGCGGCCGTCGACGCCGATCCGTCGGCCGAACTCCCGGTGGCGGGGGCGGGCGCGCGGGAGATGCGCGATGCGCTGCGCATCGCGTACCACGAGCGCCTGGTGCAGATCGCCGCCGCGGATGTCATGGCCCCCTCGCCGACGGCGCTGCAGCCCCAGGTCTCCGCGGCGATCAGCGATCTCGCCGACGCCGCCCTGGACGCGGCCGCGGCGATCGCCCGGGCGGCGGTCGACGGGCACGAGAAGGTGCGCTGGGCCGTGATGGCGATGGGCAAGACGGGCGCCCGCGAGCTCAACTTCATCTCCGATGTCGACGTCATGCACGTGGTCGCCCCGGCCCAGGACGTGGCCCCGGGGGAGCCGGCGGACGAGGAGGAGCTCGTCGTCATCGGATCAGCCCTGGCCCGCGAGCTGGCGCGGGCCTGCTCGGATCGCACCTCCGAGGGGTCCCTGTGGCAGGTCGACGCGAACCTGCGCCCGGAGGGCAAGGACGGCCCGCTGGTGCGCACCATCGATTCCTACGCGCACTACTACGAGCAGTGGGCGAAGTCCTGGGAGTTCCAGGCCCTGCTCAAGGCCCGCGCCGCCGCAGGTGACGCGGAGCTCGGCGCCCGTTTCGAGGAGCTCGTCGAGCCCTGGATCTGGCAGGCCTCCACCCGTGACAGCTTCGTCGAGGACACCCGTGCCATGCGTCGCCGCGTCGTCGCGCACATCCCGCGCGGTGAGGTGGACCGCAACATCAAGCTCGGCCCCGGCGGGCTGCGCGACGTCGAGTTCACCGTGCAGCTGCTGCAGATGGTCCATGGCCGCACCGACGACCGGCTCCAGAGCCGATCCACCCTCGAGGCCCTCGCGCGGCTCGGGGAGGGCGGGTACATCTCCCGCGGCCACGTGGTGGAGATGGACGACGCCTATCGCTTCCTGCGCTGCGTGGAGCATCGCCTGCAGCTGCATCGCCTGCGTCGCACCCAGGTGCTGCCCACCTCCGGGGCGGACCTGCGCCGCCTCGCCCGCACCATGGGACTGAGCCGGGACGAGTTCGACAGGCAGTACAGCCGCACCCGGCGCCGCGTGAGGCAGCTGCACGAGGAGATCTTCTACCGGCCGCTGCTGGTGACCTCCTCCCAGCTCAGCGACGGACAGATCGCGCTGACGCCGGAGTCGGCGAAGGCTCGTCTCGCCGCGATCGGCTATCGCGACGGCGCCCGCGCCCTCAGCCATATCTCCGCGCTGACCGGGGGCATCTCCCGGCGCGCGAAGATCCAGCGCCAGCTCCTGCCGGCCATGCTCGAATGGTTCGCCGACGGGATCGACCCCGACATGGGCCTGCTCGCCTTCCGTCGCATCTCCGACGAGATCGGCTCGGAGCACTGGTATCTGGGCCTGCTGAGGGACTCCGGGCTCGCCGCCAAACGGCTCACCCGGGTGCTCTCCGCCAGCCGCTTCGTCGGCGAGCAGCTCGAGAAGATCCCCGGTGCCGTGCGCTGGCTGGCCCGCGACGAGCACCTCAGGCCGCTGCCCCGCGACGTGCTGGGGCGTGAGTTCCTCGCCGTCATCTCGCGCGTGGACTCCGTCGAGGTGGCCCAGGACGTGCTGCGTCGCACCCGGCGCCGTGAACTGCTGCGCATCGCCCTGGCGCATCTGACCGGGGTGGCGACCCCGCGCGAGGTCGCCCGGGCGCTCACCGATCTCGCCGAGGCTGTGCTCGAGGCGGGGCTGCTCGTGGCCTTCCACGTCGTCGCCCTGGAGCGGGAGGTGGTCGACGAGGACACGGAGACCCTGGACGAGGTGGACGTGGTCGACGTCGGCACCGCGAAGCGGCTGCGTGAGCGGCGTTCCGATCCGGCGCGCGCGCTCGGTGTGGAGATGGCGATCCTCGCGATGGGCAGCTTCGGGGCCCGGGAGATGGGTTACTCCTCCGATGCGGACGTCCAGTTCCTGGCGCTCGACCGCGGGGCCGGTGGGGCGACGGGGGAGATCGCGATCGCCGTCGCCACCCAGACCCAGCGGATCCTCAATGCCCCGGCCGCCGGCGCGGACATGAAGGTCAGCGCCGATCTGCGCCCCGAGGGCAAGATGGGCCCGCTGGCCCGCAGCATCGAGGCGTGGACGACCTACTACCGACGGGACGCCCAGACCTGGGAGAAGCAGGCCCTGCTGCGCGCCCGTCCGGTGGTGGCCTCCGAGGCGGTCGCCGCCGGGCTGCGGGAGGAGATGGATCGGCACCGCTACCCGTCGGGCGGCCTGGACGCGAGCGCGCGGCGCGAGATCACCCGGATGAAGGCTCGCGTGGAATCGGAGCGGCTGCCCCGCAACGCCGAGCCGTCCCGGCACGTGAAGCTGGGCCGCGGAGGGATGACCGACGTCGAGTGGAGCGCGCAGATCCTGGCCCTGGACCACGGGCACGAGATCGAGGGCCTGCGCACCACGTCGACGATGGATCAGCTCGAGGCCGCCGCCGAGGCGGAGCTCATCACCGGACGCGAGGCGCGGGAGCTCACGAAGGCCTGGGACCTGGCCTGGCAGGTGCGTCGCTGCCTGTTCCTGTGGAAGGGCCGGGAGGGGGACGTGCTCCCGTCGGACCGCAACGAGCTGCGCGCCCTGGCCTGGCTGATCGACGGCGACGACTGCACCGCGTCGGACCTTGAGGAGCGGTACCTGCGCCGCACGAGGCGGGCCCGGATCATCGCCGAGCGCCTCATCTTCGGCACCGAGGAGTGAGGTCGACGAGACCGAACATCTTCTGGCGAGGTGACGTGGGCGCGGTGCGCGGCGCGTCCGTCCCCAGCGCCCCCGCCGCGACTCCGGCACGTCGTACCGTGGTCGCTGTCCCTGCACCCTGTGCGGCCTCCGCACGCCATCGCACTCCGTCGCACCCTCCTGAGGAGCTATGACCACCCCGAAGCTCAGCGCCGACACTCCGCGCGGCCGCATGTACCGACTCGAGCCCGACGGGCCGCTGCTGTACCCCTCGATCACGAATGTCGCGGGGATGCGGGCGAAGGACTTCCTGCAGGGCTGGTACGCCACCATGGCCTCGAAGCGCGCGCTGGAGATGTACTCCTGGCTGGACCGGAACCCCGATCGTGCCGCCGCCGAGATCTCCCGGGTCTCGCGGGACACCTGGGGCACCCAGAAGCGCATCGCCGCGGCCGCCCCGGAGTACACCCGCACCACCGCCGATTTCGGTACGCTCGTCCACGCCGCCTGCGAGCTGTGGGGCACCAGCGGCTCCCGGCCGTCCGACGCCGAGATCGGTGAGCTCGCCGACTCCATGCGCACGACGCAAGGGGCGTTCGTGACGGAGAAGGATCCGCAGGCGCTCATCGCACGGGCCGGCATCCGCCTGGACGGCTACGGTCGGTTCCTGGAGGACTACCAGCCCGAGTTCGTCGAGATCGAGCAGACGGTCGTGAACCACACCGTGGGCTACGCCGGCACCACCGATGCGATCGTGCGGATCGGCAACACGCTGCTCAGCGCCGATATCAAGACCTCCAAGAAGGTGCGCGGCGACTACGCGCTGCAGGGCGTGGCCGTGTGCCGCGCCGAGGAGCTCCTGGACGACGACGGCACGCTGCGCGAGATGCCGGAGCTCACGGGCGCGTTCATCATCCACCTGCCGGAGGCCGGCGGATACCGGGCCGTCCCCCTGCGCACCGGGGACGCCGAGTTCGAGGTGTTCCGCTCCCTGCGCAGCGCCTGGTCGTTCGAACCCGACGAGTGCGCGCTCGAGCCGAGCTCGGGGCCCAAGGATCTGCTGCTGTCGCTGCTGCGGGCCAAGGGTGGGATGGACGGGCTGGGCTGACCTGCCGGGCTGGCTGACCCGCCAGGCCGGTTGCCCCGCCGGCTCAGGCGGGTTCACGCACGTTCAGGACGTCGTCGTCACTCTGGCCGCAGCATGCCGGTGGCCCGGGCACGGGCGACCGCCTCGGTGCGCCGGGTGACGCCCAGCTTGTCGAAGACATGCACCAGGTGCGTCTTGACGGTGGCCTGGGAGAGGAACAGGTCGCTCGCGATCTGGGCGTTGGTGCGGCCGGCTGCGACCAAGGTGAGCACCTCGAGCTCCCGGGCGCTGAGCGAGGTGTCCAGGTGCCGCTCCCGCAGCCGCTGCGAGATCCGTGGATCGACCGTCCCTGCCCCGTCGGCCGCGCGGCGCACGGCGGCGACCAGCTCCTCGGCGGGGGAGTCCTTGAGCAGGTAGCCGCCGGCTCCGGCATCCATCGCGGCGGTGACGTCCTGGTCGTTGTCGTAGGTGGTCAGCACCAGCACGGTTGGCGGGGAGGCTGCCTGGCGCAGGGCCGGGATGACGTCCGTGCCGCGCTCCTGGCCGACCCCGAACTGGAGGTCCAGCAGCACCACGTCCGGGGCCGTGGAGCGTGCCAGCAGCACGGCTTCCTGCGGCGTCGCGGCCTCGCCGACCACGTCGAGGCCGTCCTCCGCGCTGAGCACGGCGATCAGTCCGCGACGGACGATCGCATGGTCATCGGCCAGGAGAACTCTGATCATGCGGACTCCTCAGGAGCAGGGATGGTCGGGCGGTCGAGGTCGACGGAGTCGTCGGGCGCGGGGTGGTCGGGCACGGAGTCATCGGGTGCGGCCGCAGGGTGGGGGAGCGGCATGACCACCTGCACGGCGGTGCCGCTGCCCGGAGCGGATTCGATGAGCAGGGTGCCTCCGGCAGAGGCGGCGCGGGCACGGGCGGAGCGGAGCCCGAAGCCCGCCACCTGTTCGGGGATGAAGCCTCGGCCGTCGTCGACCACGTCCAGCATCACCTCATCGCCGTGGACCTCGAGGGTCACCATGGTGCGCGAGGCCTCGGCGTGCTGGACCGTGTTGGCCAGCAAGGACTCGACCAGGCGCAGCACGGCACGGGCGGTGCTGCGGGGCAGGGCCTCGAGCTCGCCGTCCGTGATCTCGTCCCGCAGCGTGATCTGCGTGCGGCCCACCCGCCCGGCATCGGCCACGAGGCGCTGCAGCTCGTCGCGCAGGGCGGCGCCCGAGGGGACCTCAGGATCGGCGGCATCGACGAAGCGGCGGGTCTGCATGCCGGTGCGGGCCGCGGCGGCCCGGGCCTCCTGCACGAGCCCGCGGGCCTCCTGCGTGTCCTGGCGGTCCAGGGCGACATCGGCGGCGTCCAGCAGCAGATGGATCGAGAGGTTCGACTGCGCGACCGTGTCATGCAGCTCGCGGGCGATCCGGTCCCGTTCCGCGGCCGTGGTCGCCGCGCGGGTCTGCTCGGCGATGGTGTCCCGGGCGGTGGCGAGCTGGCGGGCCAGGCGGGTGCGCCGGTCGACCTCCCGCTGGAGGGCACGGACCGTGACCACCACGGCGAGGGCGACCAGCGCCCCGATCACGGGGCCGGCCACCTCGCCCGGCATCGGATCGGAGGACCACGCGGTGTACCCGAGCACGCCCACGGCCGTGACGAGCACGAGGACGATCAGACCGCCGACGAACGGCAGGGCGTAGAGCACGGCGAAGTCCAGGCCGAAGGCCACCCACACCGTCTCCGGGCCTAGGGCGAAGGTGCAGGCCCAGACGGCGATGCTCGGCGCGAGATATGCCAGAGCGCTCCAGGACCCGTCGGGGCCGGCCCGATGGCGCAGGGTGCGCCGGGCGCCGATGGAGTAGACGGCGGTGAACACGACGAGCAGGGCGACCATGAGCCAGCTGCGGGCGGTGGTTGGCGGGGCCAGGGCGAGGCCCGTGACCAGCATGACCAGGAGGTAGACGAGGGCATGGACGGCCCAGCGCAGGGAGGCGGCGAAGGGCGTCGGGGCGAGATCGGCGTGCGACACCTCAGGAGTCTGGTCGATCGCCTCGTGCTCGGTCATACCGCGACCCTATCCGGGGCAGGGCCAGGATTCCTCTTGCCAGGTGTTGAACACACGTATAGCGTGTTGAACAGTCGTTCAGCGGTCGGCAGTCCGGGCTCCGTCACGCACAGCTCCCGTCTCGCCTCTCGTACCGCGTCCCCTCACCCGTCCTCCGCCGGCACACCCTGAGGAGCACCATGGATCATCCACCTCCCTCCGACGAGAGGATCCTGAGCGCGGCGCTGCGACGCTTCGCGGTCGACGGGCTGTCCGCCTCGCTGCGACGCGTCGCCGAGGACGCCGAGGTCAGTGCAGGCCTGATCATCCACCATTACGGCTCCCGTGGCGCCCTGCTCGAGGCCTGCGACCGGCGTGCCCTCGAGGTCACCCGTCGGGAGAAGTCGAGCCTCTTCGCCGGAGGATCCGCGGAGCTGTTCGCCCAGCTCGCGCAGACCACGCGGTACGCCCCCGTCGTCGGATACGTGCTGCGGCGTCTTCAGGCCGGCGGGCCCCTCGCCGTGGAGCTGGTCGGCGACTTCGCCGCCGACGCCGTCGAGTACTTCGCCGACGGGGAGCGGGCGGGGACGATCACCCCCAGTCGCGATCCACAGGCGCGAGCGCAGGTGCTCACCGAGATGGCCCTGGGTGCCCTGCTCCTCCAGCTCCCCGCCCAGCGCGACCAGCTCGACCTCGAGGAGCTGCCCGCCTGGTTCGAGCAGTACTCCGCTCGGATCATCGGCCCGATCCTCGAGCTCTACAGCATCCCGTTGCTGGCCGATCGATCGATGCTCGACGCCTACCTGGCCGCTACGCAGGGCGACGACCCAGCACCGCAGACCATCCGACCACCAGCAGGAGAGACCTCATGAGCGCCGGACGCCGCCCGACAGCCAGGACAGCCACGACGGCCACGACCGCCGGCGCGTCGGGCGCGATCGACGCGGCGGTCGAGATCCGCGACCTCGGCAAGACCTTCGGGGCGACCCACGCCCTGGAGGGGCTCTCGCTCACCGTCCCCACCGGGCAGGTCACCGGATTCCTCGGACCCAACGGGGCGGGCAAGTCGACCACGATCCGTGTCCTGCTGGGCCTGCTCCGGGCGAGCTCCGGATCCGTCCGGGTGCTGGGCATGGACCCGTGGTCCCATGCTGTGCAGATCCATCGGCGGCTCGCCTATGTTCCCGGGGACACCAGTCTCTGGCCGAACCTCACCGGGGGAGAGGCGATCGACGTGCTCACCTCCTCCGAACGGTCGACGACGCATCGTCGACGCCGCCAGGAGCTCATCGAACGCTTCGAGCTGGATCCCACGAAACGCTGCCGCACCTATTCCAAGGGAAACCGCCAGAAGATCTCCCTCATCGCGGCGCTCTCGCGGGATGTGGACCTCTACGTCATGGACGAGCCCACGTCCGGGCTCGACCCCCTGATGGAAGCGATCTTCACCGATGAGGTCGACCGCCTGCGGAGCGAGGGTCGCACGGTGCTCCTGTCCAGCCACATCCTCGCCGAGGTGGAGAAGCTCTGTGACACGGTCACCATCATCCGCGCCGGTCGCGACGTGGAGAGCGGGACGCTGGCCCAGCTGCGCCATCTGACCCGCTCCACGGTCGCTGCGACCACGCATGCCGATCCCGGGGCGCTCTCGCGAACGCCCGGCGTGCACGACCTCGTCGCCGACGGCGGGCGGATCCGGTGCGACGTCGACGAGTCGGCGGTCCACGAGGTGCTGCCGATCCTGACCGCGATGGATGCACGGGGCCTCACCATCACCCCGCCGTCCCTCGAGGACCTCTTCCTGCGCCACTACGGCGACGACCTCGGTGCGGGCGCGGCTGGACCAGCAGGCAGCGCGGAGACCACCTCCGGGGAGGCGAGGACATGAGGACTGCTGCGGACCGTGCGACCAGCATGCGCCACAGCCACCTGCTCGAGGTCGGACCCGCCACTGCGCTGACCGGTCTGGGGACCCTCGTGCGCCTGTTCTGGCGCCTGTCCAGGCGCCAGATCATCCTCTGGGGGCTGGTCATGCTGGCCACCGTCCCTGCCTCGGTCGTGGCCCTCAAGGAGGCGTACCCCGACCAGCAGGCGCTCGATGCCCGGGCCGCCCTGCTCGGGAATCCGTCGGCCGTGCTGATGACCGGACCGGCGTTCGCCCGGGACCACTACACGCTGTGGGCGGCGGTCGCCAACGAGCTCTTCCTCTACATCCTCCTCGCCGGAGCGATCATGAGCATCCTGATGACGATGCGGCACACCCGCCTGGAGGAGGAGTCGGGGCGGTTGGAGCTGCTGCGGTCGCTGCCGATGGGTCGCCTCGCCCCCGCGGCGGCAGCCCTGGCGATCGTGGTGATCGCGAACCTCGCCCTCGGGGCCGGCGTGAGCATCGGTGTGCTGATCACCGGGGCGCCTGCCGTCGACGCCCTCGCACTCGGCCTCGCCACCGTGCTGACCGGGCTGGTGTTCGCCGGGCTGGCAGGGGTCGCCGCGCAGCTCACCGAGCACGCCGGGACCGCCTCCGGGCTCTCCCTCGGCGCCCTCGCCGTCGCCTTCCTACTGCGCGGGGTCGGGGACGTGCTCGACGCGGAGGGGTCGTGGCTGTCATGGCTCTCCCCGCTGGCCTGGGCCCAGCAGACCCGGGTCCTCGTGGACCTGCGGTGGTGGCCGCTCGCCGTCTCCGGAGCCGCGCTGATCGTGCTCCTCGTGCTCGCCGCCGCGCTCTCCCGGCGTCGTGACGTCGGTGCGGGGCTGCGCGCGGCCGCAGCCGGACCGAGCGGTGCCTCCCGCGCGCTGCGAGCCCCGGGAGGACTCGCACGGCGCCTGGTGACTCCGACGATGCTCACCTGGGCGATCGGGCTGTTCCTTTTCGCGATCGCCTTCGGGTCCCTGGCGGCCTCCCTCGAGGACATGGTCGACCAGCTCCCGACGATCGGGGAGTTCGCCCCGATCGATGTCGACGACCTCACCAGCTCTTTCACGGCCTACATCCTGCTGATGCTCGCTCTGGGGCCCGTGGGCCTGATCGTCGCCGGCGTGCTCCGGCTGCGCGCCGAGGAGCAGGAGGGGAGGCTGGCCGGGTTGCTGGTGGCCGGGACCTCGCGAGTCGACGTCGTCTCGCGATGGGTGCTGGTCGTGGCGCTCGAGGTCGTCGCCCTGCAGGTCCTGCTCGGTCTCGGCACGGGCATCGGGGTCTGGCTGGCCACCGGCGACCTCGCGTGGATCGGGGAGTGCCTGCTCGCCGCCCTCGTCTATCTGCCCGCCGAGGCACTCGTCGGAGCCATCACCCTGGCCCTGTACGGACTGCGGGCGCGATGGGCGGGCCTCGCCTGGCTCGTCGTCGTCTGGGCCGCGCTGGACACCTTCCTCGGCGATCTGCTGCAGCTGCCGGAGTGGTCGCGCGACCTGTCGGTGCTCCATCACGTGCCGTTCGTGCCCCACGACGACCTCGACGTGGTCCCGCTGGTGGTGATGGCCGTCCTCGCGCTCGCGCTCGCAGCGGTGGGCCTGATCGCCCTGCGCCGACGCGACCTCGTGGCGGGCTGAGCCCGGGCCGACAGGACGGGCCCCGGATCCGCCGCACGGCAGATCAGGGGCCCGTCCTCGTCAGAGCTGGACCTCAGCGGTCTCAGATCTGCCGTATCGGCCAGGGGACTCGAGGGAGCCCGGTGGCTCAGATGTCGTAGTAGAGCTCGAACTCGTGCGGGTGCGGGCGGTAGCGGAACGGATCGATCTCCGTGGTGCGCTTGAGCTCGATCCACGTCGAGATGAGGTCCTCGGGGAACACATCGCCCTCGGTGAGGAAGTCGTGATCGCGCTCGAGGGCATCGAGCGCGGCGCCGAGAGACTCGGGCAGCTGCTTGATCTGCTTGTGCTCCTCGGGGGGCAGCTCGTACAGATCCTTGTCGATCGGCTCGGGCGGCTCGATGCGGTTGCGGATGCCGTCGATGCCGGCCATCAGCTGCGCGGCGAACGCCAGGTACGGGTTGGCCGACGGGTCCGGCGCACGGAACTCCACCCGCTTGGCCTTGGCGGATGCACCGGTGACCGGGATGCGGATCGCTGCCGAGCGGTTGCGGGCCGAGTAGACCATGTTCACCGGAGCCTCGTAGCCGGGCACCAGGCGCTTGAAGGAGTTCACTGTGGGGTTGGTGAACGCCGTCAGCGAGGGGGAGTGCTCGATGATGCCGCCGATGTACCAGCGGGCGATGTCGGAGAGACCGCCGTAGCCGCGCTCGTCGAAGAACAGCGGCTCGCCGTCCTTCCACAGCGACTGGTGGGTGTGCATCCCCGAGCCGTTGTCACCGAACAGGGGCTTGGGCATGAAGGTCGCCGTCTTGCCGGCGTCCCACACGCAGTTCTTCACCACGTACTTGAACTTCATGACGTCGTCCGCGGCCTGGAGCAGCGTGTTGAAGCGGTAGTTGATCTCCTGCTGGCCCGCGGTGCCGACCTCGTGGTGGGCACGCTCGACCTGCAGGCCGGTCTCCTCCAGCACGGCGCAGATCTCATCGCGCAGATCCGCCATCTGGTCGTTCGGCGGAACGGGGAAGTAGCCGCCCTTCAGTCGGGTCTTGTAGCCCTGGTTGCCGCCGTACTCGGACTCGTCACGGTCCGTGTTCCACACGGCCTCGTCGGAGTCGATGCTGTAGAAGCCGGAGTTCACGGTGGTCTTGAAGCGCACGTCATCGAAGATGTAGAACTCGGCCTCGGCCGCGAACAGCGCGGTATCCGCGATGCCCGTCGACTTCAGGTACTCCTCGGCCTTCGACGCCACGGTGCGCGGATCGCGGGAGTACGGTTCGTCCGTGAAGGGATCCACGATCGAGAAGTTGACGATGAGCGTCTTGCGCTCACGGAACGGATCCAGGTAGGCGGTCTCCAGGTCCGGCACGAGCTTCATGTCGGACTCGTGGATCGCCTGGAACCCACGGATCGACGAACCGTCGAACAGCTGGCCGGTTGCGATGGCCTCCTCGTCGAACGTGCTCGCGGGGATGTTGAAGTGCTGCATGATGCCGGGCAGATCGCAGAAGCGGATGTCGATGAACTCGACACCCTCCTCTTCGATGTACTTGACGACCTCGCTGGGATTGTTGAACACATTTCCTCCATCCGCACCGTGGGGGCGCGTGTTGTGCTGACTGTCCCCGTGGGGTGATCACCGGGCCGAGCTCCGCAGAGCCCGGGAAGTCCGGGCAGTCCGGGCAGTCCGGGCCGGGGGCTCGGTGCATCCAGCTTATGCCGTGCGGCACCCGGCTCCGGGGGAAACCTGGATCTCCCAGCCGCGCGCACTAGGGTCGACCCGTGATCGATCGCAAGGACCTCGGCTCCTGGATGGAGGGTGCCCCGAGCACCCCGGACTACGTCAAGGGCTCCTCCCTCGGACTGCCCGCCGACGGGCCGGGATCCGTCGCCCCCTTCTGGCGCCGCCCGCTCTCGCTGCTGATCGACTGGGGCCTGTCCATGGCGATCTCCGCCGTGGTGTTCGACGCCGACGCCCTGGCCAACCTCCTTCTCTTCGTGAGTGTGAACGTGCTGTTCCTGAGCCTTTTCGGGGGCACCCCGGGCCAGTTCGTCATGCGGATCCGGGTGCACCCGGTGCGGGGCCGCACCCCGATGGTGCTGCGCGCCCTGACCCGCACCGGCGCGATGCTCCTGCTGCTGCCGGCCTGCGTGTGGACCCGTGACGCCCAGCCCCTGCACGACCTGGCCGCCGGCACCGCCGTGGTCCGGATCTGACTCCACCAGTCGTCCGCCCAGGCCTCGTCGCCGAGGGGACCCGGACGCTCGGTGCGCCCCAGGCACGCCGAGCAGGGACGGGCACGTTCCCTGTCAGATAGCTTTCTGACCTGCGGCGACACCAAATGTCACGATAAGGTTACGAAGGTAACGGAAAGATAACGGCCGCTCGATCCCGCTGCCGCGCAGCGGTCGCCGTCGAGCCCGCGCACGAGGAAGCCCCCCGCCGGCCGTGGGGCCGATCGGGGGGCTTCGTGCAGCAGCGTCCGTGCAGCGGCGCGAGGGCTCAGCGGCCGCGCATCGCCTTGCGATTGGGGCGGGCACGTGAGGGGTCCACGCCCTTGGGGACGGACTGGCGGATCGAGCGGTGCAGCGCCGCCAGGCGCTTGCTGACCTGAGCCGACTCGTCCTTCGTGAGGGTCTTCTTCATGCGGGTCATGTAGCTGGGCAGCTTGTGCAGCGCCACCTCGCCCTCCCCGTCGCCGACCACGATCTGATGGACCGGGACGTTGTCGTGCTGGAGCACGCGCCGGATGTTGCGACGCTCCTTCTCGAGCAGCTTCATCGAGAGCGACGAGGAGTCCTCGGCGACGATGGCGATGCCGGCACGCCCGGAGGCGCGGAACAGCATCTTCTGACTGCGGGGATCGACCTGCACGGGCTCTTCGGCCACGTCCCAGCCACGGCGGATCGACTGCATCGCCGCGAGCGCAGCGCCGGGCTGGCCCTTGATGCGGCTGAACGCGGCACGCTCGGCCTTGCGGGCCAGGATCAGCATGGCCACGAGCAGGCCGACGGCCAGGCCCATGAAGATGCCGTACCAGGGGCTGTTCAGCACGAGCCAGCTCACGAGCACGCCGACGACGACGGCCGCGAGGAGCGCACCGATCATCCACGGCAAGGTGGTGCGGTCCACCTCCTGGGTGTACTTGAACACCTCGATCATCTGCTTGAAGCGACCGGGCTTCTTCGTGCCGTCGGCCTTCTTCTCACCCTTGGCGGGTTTGGTCTCGCTCTTGCGGGCCATCATGTGTGGGGGATCCTCTCGGGGGCGCGCGAGCGTCAGCTCGCGGCGGCCTGGTTGCGGCGTGCGACGACGCTCGCTGCTTCTTGACGGGCGGGCTGGTTCTGGTCCAGGTGGCGCAGGTTCTCGGGGATCTCGCGTCCCAGCTTCTTCATCGACTGCGCCCACAGCTTCCCGGCGCGGTACGAGGAACGGACCATCGGTCCGGCCATGACGGCGAGGAAGCCCATCTCCTCGGCGGCCTCCGAGAGCTCGACGAACTCCTCGGGCTTCACCCAGCGATCGATGGGGTGATGCAGCTTCGACGGGCGCATGTACTGGGTGATGGTGATGATGTCGCAGCCGACGTCATGGAGGCGCTGGAGGGACTCGAGGATCTCCTGCGTGGTCTCGCCCATGCCCAGGATCAGGTTGGACTTGGTGATCATCCCGGCGTCCTTGCCCATCGTGATCACGTCGAGCGAGCGCTCGTAGCGGAACGCGGGGCGGATCTGCTTGAAGATCCGCGGGACGGTCTCGAGGTTGTGAGCGAACACCTCCGGCTGAGCCTCGAAGACCTGCTCGAGCGCCTCGCCGTTGCCCTTGATGTCGTCGATGAGCAGCTCGACGCCGGTCCCGGGATTCATGGTGTGGATCTGGCGGCAGGTCTGTGCGAACAGCCCGGCGGCACCGTCGGGCAGGTCGTCGCGGGCCACGCCTGTGATCGTGGAGTAGCGCAGGCCCATCTCCTTGACGCTCTGGGCGACCTTGAAGGGCTCCATGGGGTCCACGGCCATCGGCTTGCCGGTGGCGATGTTGCAGAAGTCGCAGCGGCGCGTGCAGGTGTCGCCGCCGATGAGGAAGGTGGCCTCGCGGTCCTCCCAGCACTCGAAGATGTTCGGGCACCCTGCTTCCTCGCAGACGGTGTGCAGTCCCTGGCCGTGCACGCGCTTCTTCATCGCGGTGTACTCCGGGCCCATCACGGCGCGCGTCTTGATCCATTCCGGCTTGCGTTCGATGGGAACTTCGGCGTTCCGTGCCTCGACGCGCAGCATGCGCCGGCCTTCGGGAGCAATGGTCACCCTCATGCCTCCTACATTCGACGTTTCGGGAAGTCTATCGAGCGCCTCGGGCCCGGGGCGCCTCATACGGCGTGTGCGGAGGTGCGGTGCGCCACGAGTTCGGTCATCGCCTCCGCCGCGGTGTCGACCACATCGGCGACGGCGATGCGTCGTCCCGCCTCCTGGCTGAGGCTCGTCACCCCGGCATCATCGATGCCGCAGGGGATCACGTTCCGCGCCCAGGAGAGGTCGTTGGCGCAGTTCAGCGCGAAGCCGTGCATCGTGGAGCGTTTGGAGACCCGCATGCCGATGGCGCACACCTTGCGTGCCTCCTCGCCCTCCGGCGCGACCCAGACCCCGCTGCGGCCCTCGACCGGGACGGTTGCGACGCCGTGCCGGGTGCACACCTCGATGAGGGTCCGTTCGAGATCCCGGACGAAGCCGACGACATCGATCGGGATGGGGAGCTTCACGATCGGATAGCCGACGAGCTGCTGAGGGCCGTGCCAGGTGATCTTGCCTCCGCGATCGATGTCCACGACCTCGGCGCCGTCACGCGGCCTCTCGTGCTCCGCGGTGAGCTTGCCGGCGGTGTACACAGGGAGGTGCTCGAGCAGCAGCAGCGTGTCTGGACGTGTCCCCGCCACGACCTCGGCGTGGATGCTCCGCTGCAGCGCCCACGCCGCGCGATAGTCGACCGGGCCCGCGGGCAGGCCGAACTCCTCGTGGCGGTCGCCACCAGGGAGGGATTCGCTGAAACCGAGTCGGATCACATCGAGCACGAGCTCAGGCTACTCCGGCTCCCACCAGTGCGTTGTGGATGACCACGGGGGCGCCCGCGTGCGATGGGGTTCACTGCGACCATGGACGACTTCGACGAAGCCCGGTACGCGCAGGGGCCGTCACCCCTGCCTGGCTCTCCGGTGCGGCCGCGGCACGCGGCGAGGGCGGCCGGCGAGGGAGCGGTGAGCGCATCCTCCTGGCTGCGCGAGGAGGAGGACGTGGTGGAGACGGTCCTTCCTCCGCACGGGGCCGGGGCTCCGGTGAAGGTGCAGGGGCTCACCGCCGGAGGCCGGATCCGGGTGCGGGCGGAGATGCAGCTGCTGGCGGCGCTCGAGGTCGCCGGGGCTCTCGCGGTTCCCGGCATCCTCTCGATCGAGGACGACGGCTATGTCCGGGAGACCGCACCGTCCCTGGATCCGCGGGGCGGGCGCCGTGCGGCGGAGATCGGCACGCCTGCCACGGCGGAGCGCGCAGGGACCCGACGGGCCCGGGATCAGCTCGATGCGCTGGTCGATGCCCTGCACCAGCGGGGATGGGTGCTCGGGGCGGAGGACGGGCAGGGGGTGGGCCTGCGAGAGGACGGCACCGTCGTGGTGCTCGATCTGCGGGGTCTGATGCCCCATGACGATCTCGCGTCCTGCAGGGCGGATCGGCGGTGGGTGGATTCCGTGCTCACCGACTCGGAACGGACGCTCCGGCGACGGATCCAGGAGCCGGGTCCCGCCGGGCTGTACGGGGGACTCGCCCCTGAGGGGGCCGAGCCGGCAGCGGAGCTCGCTGACACTGCTCCGCGCGGCACGCCCGGCGCGATCCCCGCGCCCAGAGACGTGGGGCATTCCGAGCCGGCTGCCGTGAGACCCGTGCTCCGTGCCGGACAGCACCTCGCGCCGCACGCTCAGGGCCCTCCGGACCTCTCGATCCCATCGGGGGACCCATCGATCCCATCCGGTCCATCGAGTCCATCGAGTCCATCGGGTGCATCGGACAGATCGCGGGCGACACGTGGACGTCTCCGCCGGCTCCTGCCTCGGCTGCGGGAGCCGCTGCTCGCCCGGCGGTCGCGCCGCACGGTGCTGACGACTGCAGCCGCGGTGCTGCTCGCGGGGTCGGTGCTCGGGACCGGCACCTGGCTCGTCATGCCGTCCACGGGCCACCAGCCGAGCGATCGGGCCACGGGGGCCGACGGAGCGACTGCTCCCGCTCCGCCGATCGACGATGCCTGGGCGCTGGCCGCAGAGCTCGCCGGGGCCCGCCACGCCTATGTCACGGGGCTGTCCTCGCAGCCCATCGCGACACCGGGGAGCGACGCCTTGACGGCCGACATCGCGGTGCGAGCGGCCTACGAGGGGTACACCGTCGACGGAGGCGGCCCGGTGATCCACGAGGCGGAGGTCCTGGAGGAGCCGACGGCGGAGGGCACGGCATTGCTGCGGGTGCTGACGTCCTCCGAGGAGGCGGAGCTCGTCGCGGCCGACGGGTCCTGGCGCCTGGTCCCGGCCACCGCGCAGGAGAGCATCGAGCTCGAGATCCGTTGGGACGGGACGGGGTGGAGGGTGCAGAGCACGAGGCCGACCCCGGGATGAGCACGCCGATCACCGGACGAGGGCCCGGCACCGTGAACGGTGCCGGGCCCTCGTCGATGGGCTCCTGCGGGGTGAGCGGCTGTCCAGAGGAAACCGCTCAGGGCATCAGAGGCCGAGCTCGGCCTCGAATGCCCCGTCCTCGAGGCGCTTCTTCATGAAGGTGAGGAAGCGTGCCGCGTCGCCGCCGTCGACCAGGCGGTGGTCGTAGGACAGGAACAGGTACATCATCGAGCGGATCGCGATGGAGTCATCGCCCTCGGCGTTCTGCACGACCGCCGGGCGCTTGGTGATGGTGCCGCAGCCCAGGATGCCGACCTGCGGGCTCGGCACGATCGGCGTATCCCAGAGGGCGCCGCCCGACCCGGTGTTGGTGATCGTGAAGGTCGCACCCTGCAGATCGTCCGGCGTGAGCTTGTTGCCCTTGGCCCGGGAGCCGAGGTCACCGATCTGGCGGGCCAGGCCTGCCAGGTTCAAGTCGCCGGCGTTCTTGATGACCGGGACCACGAGGCCGCGCTCGGTGTCCGCCGCCATGCCGATGTTCTCGGAGGCCGCGTACTTGATGGTCTCCTCATCGATCGAGGCGTTGACCTTCGGGTACGTCTTCAGAGCCTCGACGGCCGCCTGCATGATGAACGGCAGGAAGGTGAGCTTGGCACCCTCTCGCTGGGCGAAGGGCTCCTTCGCCGAGGCGCGCAGCTTCGCGATACGGGTCATGTCGACCTCGACCGCGGTGGTCAGCTGAGCCTGCCCGTGCAGCGACTCCATCATCCGCTTGGCCGTGACCTTGCGGATGCGGCTCATCTTCTCCTCGGTGCCGCGCAGCGGGGAGACCTCGACCTTGGCAGGTGCCGCTGCCACGGCGGGGGCGCCGGCAGCAGCCGGAGCAGGGGCCGACGCAGCGGCCTTCTGCGCATCGATCGCCTTCTGCACGTCCTGCTTGCGGATACGGCCACCCAGACCGGTGCCCGCGACGGAGGACAGGTCGACGCCGGCATCGGCGGCCATCTTCCGCACCAGCGGGGTCACATAGCCGGATGCCTCGGCGCCGGTGACGGAGTCGGCAGCCTTGGGTGCCGGGGCAGCAGCGGGAGCGGACGGCTCCTGGGACGTCTGCTCCGGTGCCTTCGGAGCCACGGTCTTCTCGCTCGCTGCGGGCTTCTCCGCCGGCTTCTCAGCGGGCTTGTCCTCGGACGTGGGCTCCTCGGCCGGCTTCTCCTCGGGCTCGGGGGCCGGGGCGGCGGGCTTCTCCGCCGGAGCGGAAGCCCCGGAGGAGTCGCCGACGACGGCCAGCACGGAACCGACCTCGGCATCCTCGTCCTCCTGGACGCGGATCTCGAGCACGGTGCCCGCGACGGGCGAGGGGATCTCGGTGTCGACCTTGTCGGTCGAGACCTCGAGCAGGGGCTCGTCGACCTCGACGGTGTCGCCGACGGCCTTGAGCCAGCGGGTGACGGTGCCCTCGGTGACGGACTCGCCCAGAGCCGGCATCGTGACGTCCTGTCCGGAGGCCGCGCCCCCGGCGGTCCCGGACTCGGCGCCGGCATCGGCGGGCTTCTCGTCCTCGCCGGCGGGTGCTTCCTCGTCGGTGGACGGTGCGGTGGTCTCGTCGGAGGCGAGGTCCTCACCGCTGTCGGAGGGCTCGTCCTGCTGGGCCTCGGACTCTCCGGCGTCGGCCCCGGAGTCGTCGGAGGACGACCCCTCGGAACCGGACCCATCGCCGATGAGGACGAGATCGGCGCCGACCTCGGCGTCCTCGTCCTCCTCGACCAGGATCTTCTCGATCGTGCCCGCGACGGGCGAGGGGATCTCGGTGTCGACCTTGTCGGTCGAGACCTCGAGTAGGGGCTCGTCGACCTCGACGGTGTCGCCGACGGCCTTGAGCCAGCGGGTGACGGTGCCCTCGGTGACGGACTCGCCGAGAGCCGGCATCTTCACGGTTTCAGACATGGGGATTCTCCTCTGGGGGACTCAGGCGTGTGCGTGCAGCGGCTTGCCGGCGAGGGCGAGGGCGGCCTCGCCCATGGCCTCGTGCTGCGAGGGGTGGCCGTGGATCAGCGAGGCGACATCCTCGGGGTAGGCCTCCCAGTTCACCATCAGCAGCGCCTCGCCCATGAGCTCGGAGGTGCGGGCCCCGATCATGTGCACGCCGATGATGGGCCCGTCCTTCTCGCGGATGAGCTTGATGAAGCCGGTGGTGCCGAGGATCTGCGACTTGCCGTTGCCGCCGAGGTTGTACTCGTAGGACTCGACGCCCTCCTCGCCGAACTGCTCCTTGGCCTGCTTCTCGCTGAGGCCGACGGAACCGATCTCCGGCTCGCAGTAGGTGATGCGCTCGATGCCGGACTCGACGATCGGGGCGGGATTCTGGCCGGCGATGCGCTCGGCGGCGAAGATGCCCTGCGCGAAGCCGCGGTGGGCCAGCTGCAGGCCGGGGACGATGTCGCCGACGGCGTAGATGCCGGGGACGTTGGTCTCCAGGGTCTCCTTGTTCGCGAGCACGAAACCGCGATCCATCTCGATGCCCTGGTCCTCGTAGCCGAGGCCCGAGGTGTTCGGGCCGCGACCGACGGCGACCAGCAGGTAGTCGCCCTCGAGGACCTTGCCGTCGGCGAGGGTGACCGTCACGCCGCTGTCGTTCTGCTCGGCCTTCTCGGTGAAGACACCGAGCGAGTAGGCGATGCCGCGCTTCTTGAACGCGCGCTCGAGCGCCTTGGAGATCGACTCGTCCTCGTTGGCGACCAGGTGGGGGAGGCCCTCGACAATGGTCACCGACTCCGCCCCGAGGGACTTCCAGATCGAGGCGAACTCGACGCCGATGACGCCGCCGCCCAGGATGATCGGGTTCTTCGGGACCTCGGGCAGCTGCAGAGCCGTCTCGGAGTCCAGGAAGCGACCACCCAGGTCGATGCCGGGGATCGACTTCGAGAAGGACCCGGAGGCCAGGATGATGTTCTTGGCGGTGAGCTCGCGCGTCCCGCCGTCCGTCTCGACCGAGACCGTCTTCGGCCCGCTGAGGCGGCCGAAGCCCTCGACGTACTCGACCTTCGAGGACTTCACGAGTCCCTGCAGTCCCTTGTAGAGGCGCGAGACGATCTTGTCCTTGAAGCCGAGGACCTTCTCGGCATCGATGGAGTTCAAGGTGAGGTCCAGGCCGACGGCCTTGGCCTCGGACGGGGCGTCGGCGAGCTCGCCGACGTGCAGCATGGCCTTCGTCGGGACGCAGCCTCGGTGCAGGCAGGTGCCGCCGAGCTTGTCCTTCTCCACGAGGGCGATCTTCTGGCCGAGCTGGGCTCCGCGCAGCGCGGCCGCATAGCCGCCGCTGCCACCGCCCAGGATCACGACGTCGAACTGGTCAGTGGATGTGTCAGCCACCTGTGTGCTCCTCGGTGTGTACGTTTCTCCGCAGCACGCGCTGACCCTGATGGCCGACGGCGCCGCCTGCGTGTCCCATGCTAGGCCACGAGGCGGCGCCGACAGGCCCGCTCCACGGGATGTTCCATGCCGTGGCGCGGCGAGGATCACTCGCCGGAGGCCGCCGCGCGGTCCTCGAGCACCTGCAGGACCGTGCGCACGCTCATACCGGTCGCACCCTTGCCCATGTACCCCAGGGGGGCGGAGGCGAAGCCGGGGCCCGCGATGTCCAGGTGGGCCCACTCGGTCTCGCCCACGAACTCCTGCAGGAAGACGCCCGCGGAGAGCGCTCCGCCGGGACGGTCCCCGATGTTCCGGAGGTCCGCGACGCGGCCGGTGAGATCAGCGCGCAGCTCCGCCGGGAAGGGCAGCGGCCAGAAGGGCTCTCCGGTGGTGCCGGAGGCCGTCATGACCACGTCGCGTCCGAGCTCGGTGCCCATCACCGCGGCGGTGCGCTTGCCCAGCGCCACCACGGCGGCGCCGGTCAGCGTCGCCACGTCCATCACCAGATCCGGCTTCTCAGCCACGGCGTCGACCAGGGCGTCGGCCATGACCATACGTCCCTCGGCGTCGGTGTTGAGCACCTCGACCGTCTTCCCGTTACGCATGGTGACCACGTCACCGGGGCGCTGGGCACCGCCACCGGGCATGTTCTCGGCGATCGCGAGATAGGTGGTGACCTTGACGTCGAGGCCGAGCCTGGCGGCGCCGATGGTCGCGCCGAGCACGGTGGCTGCGCCGGTCATGTCAGAGGTCATGTCGTCCATGCCGGCGGCAGGCTTCAGCGAGATGCCGCCGGTGTCGAAGGTGATGCCCTTGCCGACCAGGGCGACGGAGCTGCGGGCGCTCTGGGGGGCGTAGTCGACGCGCACCAGACGCGGCGGACGGGTCGACCCCTGGCCCACACCCACGATGCCGCCGTAGCCGCCGTCGGCGAGCTGCTTCTCGTCGAGCACGGTGACGGTGAGGGGCAGGCCCTCCACGAGCTCCTGGGTGCGGCGCGCGAACTCCTCGGGGTAGAGCAGGTTCGGCGGGGTGTTGACCAGGTCGCGGGTGAGATCGACGATCTCGGAGAGCACGGTGGCGCGCTCGGCGGCGCCCGCTGCCGACTCCTCGGAGCTCAGGGCGGTGACCGCCGTGAGGGCGCCCTTGGGGGCCGGGCCACCGGTGGCGGTCTTGTGTGCGACGAAGGCGTAGGCCCCCAGGGCTGCGCCCTCGAGGGCGGCGGCAAGCTGGTCGGCGGTGCCGCCGGGCAGGGCGATCGCGGCGGAGCCGACGCCGGCCAGAGCTCGGGTCGCCGCGCCGAAGGCGAGACGGAGGTCCTCGGCGGAGGTCGCGGCGAGATCCTCCTCACCGAGACCGACCAGCAGCAGGGAGCCGGCGCCGGTCAGCCCGAAGGACGGGATGCGGTGCACGTCGCCGCGGGCGGCGGAGGGGTCGAGACCGGCGATGGCCTCGGTGATCTCGGGTGCGCCGGGCACGCTCGAGGGGGCGTCGCCCGCTCCGCGGAGGAGGGGCAGGATGAGGACGTCGGCCTCGACGTCGCGCAGGGATGTATCGGTCACTGAAATGGTGGGCATGGTTCTATCGTAGAGGCGGCCCGGACCGGATGTCCGCGCCCCACGGAGCCACGTCGGATCGTCGACGACGGTGCCGTGCGCGCTCACGCGAGCGAGAACACAGGAACAGGACGGGCGGGTCGATGCTGGCACTGAGCATCCTGGTGTCGGTGGTGTGCTCCCTGACGGCACTGCTGGGGATCTACTACGCCGTGCGGGACCTCAGCGCGGATCTGGTCCTCCTCGGTGCCTGCGCACTGGTGGCCCTGGTCTGGGCGATCTTCGGGATCACGCTCGGCCTGCGGGACCTGGGCGGTGGACATCCCGAGGATCGGATCACCCTGTACGGCTATCTCCTCACCGGCTTCGCCATGGTGCTCGGCGGCGGCTGGGTCTCGCTGTGGGAGCGCAGCCGCTGGGGGAGCCTCGTCATCGCCGTCGTCTCGCTCGTGGCCATGGTGCTGCTGATGCGGCTCCATCAGATCTGGCCGGGAGGCTTCGCATGACCGACAGGGACACCCGCAGGGACACCGACCTCGGGACGACAGTCGCCGGCAGCAGCTCGCAGGGCTCCCGCAGCCCCCGCAGCGGGAGCCGTGGATTCGAAGCGGTGCTGATCATCCTCTATGCGCTCTTCGCCACCGCGGCGACGGCCCGCAGCGTGGTCCAGATGCTCCGGGACTTCTCCTTCGCCCCGGTCGCCTATCTGCTGTCCCTGGCCGCCGCGCTCACCTACATCGCCGTGAGCATCGCCCTGGTCAGGGGCGGGAGGCGCTCGCGCATCGCCCTGGTCCTGTGCCTGGTCGAACTCGTGGGCGTGCTGGGCGTGGGCACGCTGAGCCTGCTGGACCCGGCCCTGTTCCCGGACGCCTCCGTCTGGTCGGTGTTCGGCGAGGGCTACGGGTACGTGCCTCTGCTGCTGCCCGTCATCGCCCTGGTCTACCTCCTCCGCGGACGGCACCGCGCGCCGCAGACGGCGGACGACGCCCGCTGACCGCGTACGGTATCCCCGTGACCACGAACGACACCTTGCACGAGAGCACGCACGCCACCACGCGGCGCGGGCCGTACGCGGCCCTTTTCCAGCATGTCCTCAGCCGGCTCGACGCCGAGCAGGCCCACCGTCTCACCGTGAGGTCCCTGCGGCTGGCCCATTCCCTGCCCGGCGGTCCCGCAGCCCTGCGCACGCTCTTCAGGACGCCCGACCCGATGCGGGATCCGCGGCCCGCCCGGCGCGTGCTGGGCGTCGAGCACCGCAGTCCCCTGGGGCTGGCGGCCGGCTTCGACAAGGACGGCGAGATCCCGCTGGCACTGCTGGACATGGGCTTCGGCCACGTCGAGGTGGGCACCGTGACCGCGAAGGCGCAGCCGGGGAACCCGGCCCCGCGCTCCTTCCGGTTGATCCCGGATCGTGCCCTGATCAACCGCATGGGCTTCAACAACCATGGCGCCGGGGCGCTGGCGAAGTCACTCGCCGTCGCGCGCCGCACCGAGCGGGGACAGCGCGCCGTGATCGGCGTGAACATCGGCAAGTCCAAGGTGACCGCCCTCGAGGACGCCGCCGAGGACTACCGCTTCTCGGCCCGCATCCTGGCCCCCTATGCCAGCTATCTGGCAATCAACGTCTCCAGCCCGAACACGCCGGGACTGCGCGACCTGCAGACCGTCGACATGCTCCGACCCATCCTGGAGGCCGTGCTCGACGAGGCCCGCCAGGCGGAGCGCCGTCTGGGTCGCGATCTGCCCGTCCTGGTGAAGATCGCGCCCGACCTGCACGACGACGACGTGCGTGCCGCCGCCGAGCTCGCGACCGAGGTGGGGCTCGCCGGAGTGATCGCCACCAACACGACCATCGCACGGCCGGAGTCGCTGCGGACCGAGCGTGCCCGCATCGAGGCGATCGGCGCGGGGGGACTCTCCGGGCCGATGCTCGGCGATCGCTCGCTCGAGGTGCTCCGGCTCCTGCGCGGGACCCTGCCCGCCGAGTCGGTGATCATCAGCTGCGGGGGAGTCACCACGTCAGCGGACGTCCGCACCCGCCTCGAGGCCGGCGCCGATCTCGTGCAGGGCTACACGGCGATGATCTACGACGGTCCGTCCTGGCCCGGCCGGATGGCACGTGAGCTCGGCCCCCTCTCATGACGCGGTGCGTCCGGACCGTCGGCGGCTCGGCCTAGGCTGGGACCATGGACGAGGATCTCTTCTCGCTCGGCGGAGACGCGCCGGCGCCGCGCACGCTCTCTGATCGCAACGTCGATCACCGGGCGCCCCTGGCCGTCCGCATGCGTCCGCGCACCCTCGAGGAGATCGTCGGGCAGAAGTCCGCGCTCGAGCCCGGAAGCCCGCTGCGCCGCCTGGTCGCGGCCGATGATTCCCGGACCTCACCGAGCTCGGTGATCCTGTGGGGTCCTCCCGGCACCGGCAAGACCACGCTTGCCTATGTGGTGGCGCAGTCGGGGGACCGCGAGTTCGTCGAGGTCTCCGCGGTGCTCGCCGGGGTCAAGGACATCCGTGAGGTCGTGGACCAGGCCCGCTCCCGGCTCCGCACCGTCGGCCGCGAGACCGTCCTGTTCGTCGACGAGGTGCACCGCTTCTCGAAGTCCCAGCAGGACGCCCTGCTGCCCAGCGTGGAGAACCGCTGGGTGACCCTGATCGCCGCGACCACCGAAAACCCGTACTTCTCCGTGATCTCGCCCCTGCTCTCACGCTCCATCGTGCTCACCCTGGAGTCCCTCGAGCGGGCTGATCTCGACACCCTGGTGGATCGTGCACTGGCCGACGACCGCGGGCTCGGAGGGGCCGTCACCCTGACCGACGACGCCCGCGAGGCCCTGCTGCGGCTGGGCGGAGGCGACGCGCGCAAGATCCTCACCTCGCTCGAGGCCGCCGCGGCCGCCGCCCTCATGAAGGAGTCGCGCGAGATCGACGCGGCCGTCCTGGCCCAGGCCGTGAACCGCGCCGCCCTGCGCTACGACCGCGCCGGTGACCAGCACTACGACGTCACCAGCGCCTTCATCAAATCGATGCGCGGCAGCGACGTGGACGCCTCCCTGCACTATCTCGCCCAGATGATCGAGTCGGGGGAGGATCCCCGGTTCATCGCCCGCCGTGTGGTGATCGCCGCCGGCGAAGAGGTGGGGATGGCCGATCCGACCGCGCTGCAGGTCGCGGTCGCCGCGATGCAGGCGGTGCAGATGCTCGGCATGCCGGAGGGCCGGATCCCGCTCGCCCAGGCCGTCGTGCACATCGCGACGGCCCCGAAGTCCAACGCCTCCTACCGGGCCCTGGACGCCGCGATCGCCGACGTGCGCGCCGGCAAGGGGAGCGGGGTGCCCGCCCATCTGCGCGACGCCCACTACGCCGGGGCGAAGAAGCTCGGCCACGGGACCGAGTACCGCTACGCGCACGACGCGCCGCACGGCGTGGTGGCTCAGCAGTACGCGCCGGACGATCTCGTGGGGATGGACTACTACCACCCCACGGGGCACGGCAACGAAGCCCAGACCAGCCGACGGGTCGAAGCGCTGCGACGGATCCTGCGCTCTGCCGAGGGCTCCTGATCGGGCTCGTCGGACGAGGCGGAGCGCCCCTGCGTGAGCCGCTCTGGCGGCCGCTCTGTGGGCCACTCCACAGGAACTCGAGGTCACACCGACGGGTCAGGTCGTTGAGTCGACGCTCGACCTGCGGTAATCTTGGGTGTTGAATCCGCGGCTGCATGACTGGATTCACCACACGAACAAGAGGTATACCTCGTGACCAACGTCACCCGCGCGCGCCGCCAGGCGCGCCTCTCCCGAGCTCTCGGGCTCCCGCTGACCCCGAAGTCGGTCAAGTACTTCGAGAAGCGCCCGTACCCCCCGGGCGAGCACGGCCGTGCTCGCCGTCGGACCGAGTCCGACTACGCCGTGCGCCTGAAGGAAAAGCAGCGCCTGCGTGCTCAGTACGGCATCCGCGAGAAGCAGATGCACCGCGCCTACCTGGACGCCAAGAAGGAGCCGGGTCTGACCGGTGAGAGCATGGTCGAGCTGCTGGAGATGCGTCTCGACGCTCTCGTGCTGCGCTCCGGCTTCGCCCGCACCACGCTGCAGGCCCGTCAGGCCGTCGTGCACCGTCACGTCCTGGTCGACGGCAAGATCGTGGACCGTCCCTCCTTCCGCGTGAAGCCGGGCCAGACCATCCAGATCAAGCCCAAGAGCCAGGCCATGGAGTCGTTCCAGATCGCTGCCGAAGGCGGCAACTCGGACGTCCTGGCCTCGGTCCCCTCGTACCTCTCCGTCGAGCTCTCCGAGCTCAAGTCGCAGCTCGTCGCACGCCCCAAGCGTGCCGAGGTTCCTGTGACCTGCGAGGTCCAGATGGTCGTCGAGTACTACGCGCGCTGACCTCTCCACACTGCGGCGCGAAGGCCCCGGCGGGTGTACTCCGGTACCCTGACCGGGGCCTTCGTGTCCGTTCAGCTCGTCGGGCGGCCCTGTACGCCCTCCCCAGGTTTCCCCGGAAGGACCTCACCAGACCATGCGCACATCCGAGATCCATCGTCGCTGGCTCGACTTCTTCGCGACGAAGCAGCACGAGATCGTCCCCAGCGCCTCGCTGGTGTCCTCCGATCCGTCGATCCTCTTCACGATCGCCGGCATGGTCCCCTTCATCCCGTACATCGTGGGCACCGAGAAGGCCCCGTACGCGCGCGCGGTGAGCGTGCAGAAGTGCATCCGCACCAATGACATCGAGAACGTCGGTCGCACCACGCGCCATGGCACGTTCTTCCAGATGGCCGGGAACTTCTCCTTCGGCGACTACTTCAAGAAGGGTGCCATCGACTTCTCCTGGGAGCTGCTGACCACCCCTCAGGACGACGGCGGGCTCGGCTTCGATCCCGACTCCCTCTGGTTCACGCTGTGGGAGGAGGACGAGGAGTCCTATCAGCACGTCACCGAGGTCATCGGCCTGGACCCCTCGCGCGTCGTGCAGCTGCCGTGGGAGGAGAGCTGCTGGGACACCGGTCAGCCCGGCCCCGCGGGCTCGACGGGCGAGTGGCACGTCGACCGGGGTCCCGAGTACGGGCCCGATGCTCCGAGCGGCCGGGTGCCCGAGTGGCCGGGCAGCCCGGACGCCGAGGATCGCTACATCGAGATCTGGAACCTGGTGTTCGACCAGTTCCTGCGCGGTCCGGGCGCGGGCAAGGACTATCCGCTGCTCGGGGAGCTCGACCAGAAGTCGATCGACACCGGTCTCGGCGTGGAGCGGGTCGCTTACCTGCTCCAAGGCAAGCAGAACATGTACGAGATCGATCAGGTCTTCCCCGTGATCGAGAAGGCCCAGGAGCTCTCCGGTCGCGCCTACGGCGCCGACGAGGAGGACAGCGTGCGGCTGCGCATCGTGGGCGACCACGTGCGCAGCGCGCTGATGCTGGTGGCGGACGGTGTGCGCCCGAGCAACGAGGGCCGCGGCTACGTGCTGCGCCGGATCATCCGCCGTGCGGTGCGCTCCATGCGCCTGCTCGGCTACGCGGACCCGTCGATGCCCCATCTGCTGCCGATCTCCAAGGACGCGATGGTCGAGTCCTACCCGGGGCTCGAGGCGGACTTCGGGCGCATCAGCGAGATCGTCTACGCCGAGGAGGAGGCGTTCCGACGCACCCTCGTCACCGGCACCGCGATCTTCGACCAGTTCGCCGGCGCGGTGAAGACGGAGGGCGGTCGCAGCCTCGCAGGCCCCGATGCCTTCCGCCTCCACGACACCTACGGCTTCCCGATCGACCTCACCCTGGAGATGGCGCAGGAGGTGGGCCTGACCGTCGACGAGGAGGGCTTCCGCACCGCGATGTCCGAGCAGCGTGAGCGCGCCCGGGCCGATGCAGCCTCCAAGAAGTCCGGCCACACCGACACCGCGCTCTACAACCAGCTCCTGGGGGAGCGCGGCGAGGCCGTGCCCTTCGTCGGCTACACCGAGTCGACCCTCTCCACCACGGTCGAGTCCGTCCTCGTGGACGGCGCCCTCGTGGACTCCGTCCAGGCTCCGGCGGACGTCGAGCTCGTCCTCGCTGCGACCCCGTTCTATGCGGAGATGGGCGGCCAGCTGGCCGACCAGGGCCGCATCACGCTGGCCAGCGGCGGCATCGTCGAGGTCGACGACGTCCAGGCCCCGGTCAAGGGTCTGCCGGTCCACCGCGGACGGCTCGTCGAGGGCGAGGTGCACCCCGGCGCGGGCGCGGTCGCCGCGATCGACACGGCCCGTCGCGGCGCGATCGCGCGGGCTCACACCGCCACGCACATGGTCCATCAGTCCCTGCGCGAGGAGCTCGGGGACGGCGCCACCCAGGCCGGCTCGGAGAACTCTCCAGGGCGCATGCGCTTCGACTTCCGGTACGGGCAGGGCGTGCCGCGCAGTGCGCTGGCGCAGATCGAGGGCCGTGTGAACACGCTCCTCCAGGACGAGCTGGCGGTCACCGACCAGCAGATGCCGATCGACGAGGCGCGGGCGCTCGGCGCCCAGGCGCTGTTCGGCGAGAAGTACGGCGATATCGTGCGCGTCGTCTCCATCGGCGGCGACTGGTCGCGCGAGCTGTGCGGCGGCACCCATGTCGACTCCACCGGAGCCATCGGCACCGTCCAGCTCATGGGTGAGGCGTCGATCGGCAGCGGCGTACGTCGCGTGGATGCCCTCGTGGGCCTGTCGGCCTACCGGTTCCAGGCGCAGGAGCATGCGCTGGTCTCCCAGCTCTCGGAGATGCTCAAGGTGGGCTCCGCCGCGGATCTCCCCGAGCGGGTGAAGACGATGACCCAGCGCATGAAGGATATGGAGAAGCAGCTCGCAGCGCTGCGTGGCCAGCAGCTGCAGGCCGAGGCGGGCAAGCTCGCCTCGAGCGCCACGGACGTCGGGGGAGCGCGGCTCCTCGTCCACGACGCCGGCGAGGGCATCGCGGCCGGCGACCTGCGCACCCTGGCGCTGGATCTCCGCACGCGTCTGGGTGAGGACTCGCCCTCCGTCGTGGCCGTCGCCGGGCACGAGGACGGGCGCGCCGCGCTCGTCGTCGCGACCAACGCGGCGGCACGGGACCTGGGCCTGGCCGCCGGGACGCTGCTGCGCACCGCCGCCGAGGCGATGGGCGGCCGCGGCGGCGGCAAGCCCGACATGGCGCAGGGCGGCGGCGGGGAGCCCGCACGGATCCCCGATGCGCTCTCCGCCGTGCGCGGTGCGGTCGCGGCGACCCTCCCCGCATGACCGGGGCCGATGACCGGCACGAGGACCAGGGGCTTCCCCGGGGAGTCCGACTCGGGGTCGACGTCGGCGACGTGCGGGTCGGTCTGGCCCGCAGTGATCTCGACGGCATGATCGCGACACCGGTCGAGACCCTCGACCGGGCGAGCGCGACGCGCCGGGTCGCCGACGAGGCAGCCGAGGCGGACGCCCGTGTGATCATGGTGGGGCTTCCGCGCTCCCTGAACGGCACCGAGGGTCGTGCGGCCGAGAAGGCGCGAGCCTTCGTCGGCGAGCTCTCGGTGCTCCTCGAGGGCAGCGGTCAGGACGTCGAGATCCGCCTGCTCGACGAGCGGCTGACCACGGTCACCGCGCATCAGGCGCTGCATTCCGCAGGCCGGAAGGGGCGCAAGCACCGGAAGGTCGTGGACCAGGTCGCTGCCGTGATGATCCTCCAACAGGCATTGGACATCGAACGGTCCACCGGGCGACGCGCCGGTGAACTCGTCGAGTCGATCTCCGGTCGCACCCCATCAACCGATCAGGAGGACGACGGATGAGCGAGGACGAGAACTACTCGTTCGACGAAGTCGCCGAGCATCAGACCTCCGGTGGCACCCCGCACCGTGGTCGGCGGCGGGCGGAGACGCCCCCGCCGCCGAAGCGCGGGGGGTTCCTGCGTGGTGTCCTCCCCGTGCTGCTCGTGCTCGCCGTGCTCGGAGGCCTCGGTGTCGGCGGGTACGAGGGGTACCGCTGGCTCACGTCGAACGTCACCGTCGAGCAGGAGGCCCCGGAGTTCCCGGGCCCCGGCACGGGCGAGGTGGTCGTCGAGGTCGCCCCCGGGGACACCGGCACGGACATCGCCTCGACGCTCGTCGACAAGGGCGTCATCAAGTCGTCGGGCCCGTTCATCACCCAGTTCTCGAACACCCCGGATGCCGGGACGATCGAGCCCGGGGTCTACCGCGTCAAGAAGGAGATGACCTCCGGTGATGCGCTCGACGCGCTGCTGGACCCGTCGAATCTCGCCGGACACCGGGTGATCATCCCCGAAGGCCTGAACCTCTCCCAGATCTGGCCTCTGCTGTCCGAGGCCTCGGGGATCCCGGTGAAGGACTTCGAGGAGGCCGCGAAGGACTACACCGCCTACGGCATCCCGAAGAACTCGGCCGGGACGCTCGAGGGCTACCTCTGGCCGGGGCGCTATGACATCCCCGAGGAGGCCACCGCCGAAGAGGTCATCCAGATGATGTGGGACAGCATGGAGGAGCAGCTGACCTCCCGCGACATCCCCGAGGAGTCCTGGCACGAGACGCTCACGATCGCCTCGTTGGCCGAGCTCGAGGTGCGGGAGCCTGAGGACTACGGCAAGGTCGTCCGCACGATCCGCAACCGGCTCGAGGGCACGGGCGAGGCGAAGGGCACCCCGATGCCCCTGCAGTTCGACTCCACGGTGCACTACGTCACCGGCAAGGCGGCCAGCGTGGGCACGACCTCGAAGGAGCGCAGCAACGACAGCCCGTACAACACCTATGTCCACACCGGTCTTCCGCCAGGGCCGATCGGGGCCCCGGGCGCAGGGTCGCTGGACGCGGCAACGGATCCGCCGGCCGGCGATTGGCTGTACTTCGTGACGGTGAACACGGACACCGGCGAGACCAAGTTCGCCGCCACCTGGGCGGAGCACGAGGCGAACGTCAAGGAATGGCAGGACTGGGCCGACGCGAAGAAGGGCTGAGCATGAACGACAGGACCATCTGCGTCCCCACGGGGCCGCGCTTCGGGGTGATCGGCTCCCCGGTGCAGCATTCGCTCTCCCCGGTGCTCCATCGCACCGCCTACGAGGTGCTCGGCCTCGACGGGCCGACCTACGACCGCTTCGAGGTGTCCGCCGGTCAGCTCGCCGGCTTCCTGGCCGACGGTCCCGGCCGGGAGCTGTCCGGGGTCAGCGTCACGATGCCCGGCAAGCCCGAGGCCTTCGCCCTCGCCGCGGAGACCGATGCGACGTCCCGTGCGCTCGGCATCTCCAACACCCTGATCCGGCGGGAGGACGGCACCTGGCGCGCCGAGAACCATGACGTGTACGGGATCGTCGCAGCCCTGCGGGATCACGGCGCCCGTGCGCCGCGCACCGGTGCGGTGCTCGGCTCCGGCGCCACGGCGATGAGCGCTGTCGCCTCGCTGCTCGAGCTGGGGGTGCGGGTGATCCTGCTCAGCGCCCGCAGCCCGCACAAGCTCGCTCCTCTCGAGGCTCTCGCCGCCACGGAGAAGGTGTCCGTGCGTCACGTGCCCTGGTCGTCCAGCCAGCTGCTGCTGGATGCCGAGGTGGTCATCAGTGCTCTCGCCGTCGAGGGTGCGCACGCCGTCGCGGAGGAGTGGGAAGGGCGATCGTCGCTGACCGCGCCGACGCTGTTCCTGGACGTGCTCTACGATCCGTGGCCGGCGCCGTTGGCTGCCGTCATCACGGGCCTGGGCGGCGAGGTCGTCGATGGGCTCGAGATGCTCGCCCATCAGGCGGACCAGCAGGTCCGTTCGATGCTGGGCGTGCCGGCCGCCCCCGTCTCCGCGATGCTCCTCGCCGCACGCTCGGAGCTGGCGGGCCGGGGCACGGCGACGAGCGGGGCCTGACGCACGGACCCGCCCGAACCCCCGCTCTCCTCGGAACCGTCGGCGAGGTGCTTGTCCCGAAGGGTAAAGACGCAGTAAAGTCATCGACGTCGACCGGACCCTGTCGACACCGCCGGACGCAGCACGAGGACGTGACCCATGGACCTGGAGCGGGTATTCGCAGACAGCACCGACAGTGTGCTCGGTCGCCGTGCGGAGTCTCCGGAGATGATCGGTCCAGATCTCACCACACCTCTCCTGCGTCGGTGCACGGCCCTGGCCGCGCGAGCTCGCGTGGACCTCCTCTCCGGAGGTCGGCATGATGCCTGCGACGAGCTCGAGCACCTCCTGGTGGCGATCGACGCCTGGGACCGGTCGGGGATCGTGGATCCCGACCCGACGATGGTCGTCCTCGCCGCCGCCGCGCTGCAGGATCTCGGCGAGAGGCTCCCGTCCTCGGTCGCCAGCACGCTGGGCACTCGGATCACCGTGGTCCTGGACCTGCTGCACACCTTGATGGATTCGCGTCGCATCGACGCCCTGGCGTGATTGTCTTCACGTTTCTGCTGGCAGGACGCTTTTCGGTAGACGACCACCGTCTCCTGCGTGCTATATTTCTCGAGTCGCTACGGCGGTCACCTGTCCGGGTGGCGGAATTGGTAGACGCGCTAGCTTGAGGTGCTAGTGCCCGTATTAGGGCGTAGGGGTTCAAGTCCCCTCTCGGACACGGACGAACCCCTTCTGATCGGTGAGAACCGGCAGGAGGGGTTCTTTGTCGTGCGCACGGGACGACGCGCGGTGCGTGGGAAGATCGGTGCATGGTCCATGTCTTCCTCCACGAGCCCGCCATCGCCGGGAACACCGGCAATGCGATCCGGCTCTCCGCCGTCACCGGGGCGCGTCTCCATCTCATCGAACCGCTCGGCTTCGATCTCGAGGATTCCAAGCTGCGACGGGCGGGGCTGGACTATCACGACCTCGCCGACGTCTCGATCCACCCCGATCTCGACCAGGCGCTCGATGCGCTCCCCGGGGCCCGGGTGTTCGCCTTCACCGCGCGCACGGACGTCTCCTACGAGCAGATCGAGTACGCCCGTGACGACGTGCTGCTCTTCGGCACCGAGCCCACCGGCCTGCCGGAGGACGCGATGGCCCATCCCCGCATCACGTCCAGGGTCCGGATCCCGATGCTGCCGGCCCGTCGGTCCCTGAACCTGTCCAACGCGGTCTCGATCGCGGTGTACGAGGCCTGGCGTCAGCTCGGGTTCGACGGGGCCGGCGCATGAGCCGCCCCGACTCCCCGCATCGCAGCTCCCTGCCCGCCCGGCTCGAGCGTCGCAACGCGCTGTTCCAGCAGTGGCAGGCGCTGCTGGGCAACCGGACGAAGCGCACCCGCAGCGGCGAGATGATCGTCCATGGGGTACGCCCGATCAGCCAGGCGATCGCGCACGGCGCGGAGATCCGTGCCCTGCTGTCCGACGGCCGGGAGCGGCCCTCCCGATGGGCTCAGGAGCTGCTGGAGGACCCGCCTGCCCCGGTGGTCGTCCTCGCCTCGGAGCTCATGGCGGAGCTGGGGGAGCGCCAGGAGGGCGCCCCCGAGCTGCTGGCCGTGGTCGCCGTCCCGTCCGATGACCTCAGCCGGCTCGCGCCCTCGCCGACCGCGGTCGTGGTCGTCTTCGACCGCCCGTCGGGCCCGGGCAACATCGGATCCCTCGCCCGGACGGTCGATGCGCTCGGCGCAGAGGGCCTCGTGATCACCGGTCACAGCGCCGATGCCTGGGATCCGGCGGCGATCCGCGCGAGCACCGGGTCGATCTTCGCGGTGCCCGTGGTGCGCCAGGCCTCGCATCGGGAGGTGCTCGCCTGGGTGCAGGAGCAGCGCGAGCAGGGCGTTCCGTGGACCGTTGTCGGCCTGGACGAGGCCGGCGGCTTCGAGCTCGCGCAGACGGATCTGACCGGCCCGGTGCTGATCGTGGTGGGCAACGAGACGATCGGGATGAGCGCCGGCTGGCGCGAGGCCTGCGATGTGATCGCCGAGATCCCGATGGGCGGCAGCGCGTCCTCCCTCAACGCCTCCGTCGCGGGGTCCATCGCTCTGTACGAGGCACGACGCCAACGACGCTGAGGGGGGCGGGGCGGCGCGGACCCGGACGTCACGACCCCGCACCTCAGCCGCCGGTCCCGAGCGCCGCACCGACCAGCGGTGCACCGAGCAGGCCCAGGAACGGGCCGGCCAGCAGGATCGGTCCCACGGCGAAACGCACTCCCGAGCGCCTGGTCGCGAGCATCACGACGCCTCCGGCGAGCCCGCTGATCACCGCGATCCCCAGCAGCGACGCGAGGAGCACCTCGCCGCCGAGCGCCGCGCTCATGAGCACGACCACCGGCAGGGTCTTGGCATCGCCCATCCCCAGCAGCGGCGGGGCGACCAGCGCGAGGAGGATCGCTCCGGCGCCCAGCAGCAGGGCCAGGATCGCGGCCGTACGCAGCGTGCCCCGCGCGGAGGGCAGCAGGACGGCCTCGAGCAGCAGCGCGGCGCTCACCGCGAGGGTCATCCCGCCCACCCAGACGTTGGGCAGGCGATGCTCCCTGCTGTCGATCCAGGCGAGCACCAGCGCTGGCGGCAGATAGACGCCGAGCAGCACGGCGAGGGTGATCACAGGGAGCTCAGGAGGGTTGCCACGGTGCCATTGGACCAGAATCGACGGCCTCGGCGTCGCGAGGGCGGCTCCCTTGTGGACGGAGCCGAGCCCCGATCAGAGCACGGAGACGTGGTCGAGGGTCGATTCGACGCGGAGGATCCGCCGGCGCAGCCACACCTTCTTGCCACCGCCCAGGTAGAGGCGCGTGCGGGCATGCTCCCAGCGGCCGTACTCGGCCTGCTCCGTGAGCACCGCGCGCACCTGCGACACCGAGCTCTCCCGGGGGACCGTGATGATCTGGAACTCGTAGTCCTCCGCACGGCGCCCGCGTTCGAGCGGGAGGTCCCGCAGACCTCGCGGATCGCGCACGTGCTCGATACGTGCGGCCAAGGGCTTGTGGAGTCCGGACAACGAGATCCTCCTGTGATCGATGATCTGGCGGGACGAACGGGTCCACGATCCTGCCGCCACGGGGACGATATCGGACCGGGGACCTTGTGCTTCCTCTGTCCATTCTGCCGTCGGACGGGGTACCGTCCAAGCATGAACACGGATCCTCGCTCCGCTCTTGCTGCGCTGATCGCTGCCCTCGAACGACACTACGAGGCGGCCTCCGCCTCCCGCGGTGACGACGATCCTGCCCTGGACGCCGCCACCGAACAGCTGACCACTGCCTTCGATGCGTACGACGATGCCCTCTTCGACGCCTACGACATCGCCACGCCCCTGATCGTCTTCGACGCCGACGATGAGGACGACGACGATGACGACGACTTCGACGACCTCGATGACCTCGACGAGTACGAGGACGACGATGACGATGACGATGACGATGACGACAGCGATGAGGACGACGACGGGGACGATTACGAGGACAACGGCACCGGACGCTGACCTCGTGCTCTGAACCTGCACGTCATCTTCACCACTGGCTCCCACGCGGCGCCGGGCTCGACGCCCGGCGCCGCGTAGTCTGTCCGGGGCCGATGAGCGCGGATGAGCGCGTCGGGCCACCCCGATCGATAGCCGTCCCCGAGGAGTGTCCATGTCGTTCATCGAGGCGATCGTCCTGGGCCTGGTCCAGGGACTGACCGAATTCCTGCCGATCTCCTCGAGCGCGCATGTGCGCGTGGTCGGCGAGCTGATGGCCCCGGGCCAGGACCCGGGTGCCGCCTTCACGGCGATCATCCAGCTCGGCACCGAAACCGCTGTCCTGATCTACTTCTGGAAGGACATCACGCGGATCATCGGCAAGTGGTTCAAGGCCCTTGCCCGCAAGGTCCCGCAGTCCGATCCCGACGTGCGGATGGGCTGGCTGGTGATCCTGGGATCGATCCCGATCGGCGTCCTCGGCCTGCTGTTCGAGAGCCAGATCGACCATTCCCTGCGCAACCTCTACATCACCGCCACCATGCTGATCGTCTTCGGCATCCTGCTGGGGTTCGCGGACCGCATCGCGCCCCAGCGCAAGGAGCTCAAGGACCTCACGCTCCGCGACGGCATCCTCTTCGGCCTCGCCCAGGCCCTCGCCCTGATCCCCGGGGTCTCCCGTTCCGGCGGGACCATCACGGCCGGCCTGCTGCTGGGCTTCACCCGCCAGGCGGCCGCCCGCTACGCCTTCCTGCTCGCCGTCCCGGCCGTGTTCGCCTCCGGTCTGTACAAGGCCGCGAAGGAGGTGCCGGCGCTGCTGGGCGCCGATGGTCGCGCCGCCGCCGCGGCCGCCGGAGAGCCCTCCCTGATGGCGATTATCGTGGCCACGGTGGTGGCCTTCGCCGTCGGCTTCGCGATGATCGCCTGGTTCATGCGCATCATCGAGAACCACTCCTACCTGATGTTCGTGGTCTACCGGGTCGTCGCCGGTCTGCTGCTGCTGGGCCTCCTCTGGTTCGGGGCGGTGGACCCGCTCGGCGGCGCCTGAGACCCGTCCCACCCTCGTCATCCGCCCTGTTCCGGGACCGTATGATCGAACAGTGGAATCTTGGATCTCTCCGTCGCTCTCGCCCCTTCCTGCCTCCGGTGTGCCGCTGAAGCTGCACGACACCCGGACCGGTCGAGTGGCCCCTCTGGTGCCGATCACCCCCGGCCGCGCCCGTCTGTACGTCTGCGGCATCACGCCGTACGACGCGACCCACCTGGGGCATGCGGCCACGTACCACGCGGCGGACCTCATGCGCCGGGCGCTGGCGGACACCGGTCTCGAGGTCGAGGTCGCGCAGAACATCACCGACGTCGACGACCCGCTGCTGGAGCGGGCCGACCGTGACGGCGTGGACTGGCGGGAGCTCGCCGCCTCGCAGACAGACCTGTTCGCCGAGGACATGGAGGCGCTGCGGGTCATCGCTCCGGAGACCTATCTCTCGGTGAGCGAGGCGATGGACGACATCATCGCGACCGTGACCACCCTCCAGGAGCGGGGACGCGCCTATCAGGTCCCGACCCCGGATGCCTCCGGGGAGGACTGGTACCTCGACCTGGGCATCGACGGTGCCCTCGGTGACGTCTCCGGCTGGAGCGAGCAGCAGATGCTCGCGGTCTTCGCCGAGCGCGGGGGCGACCCGGAGCGCGAGGGCAAGCGCGGCCGCTTCGATCCGCTGGTGTGGCGCGCCGAGCGCGAGGGCGAGCCCGCCTGGGACGCCGGCGTGCTGGGGCGCGGGCGTCCCGGCTGGCATGTCGAGTGCGTGTGCATCGCCGAGCACGGTCTCGGCCTGCCCTTCGACATCCAGGCCGGCGGCAGCGATCTGATCTTCCCCCACCATGATCTGAGCGCAGCGCATGCGGTGGCCCTGGGCCGGGGCTTCGCGAACGTCTACACCCACAGCGGCATGGTCGCCCATGAGGGTGAGAAGATGAGCAAGTCGCTCGGCAACCTGGTGTTCGTGCACCGCCTCGTCCGCGAGGGAGTCGACCCGATGGTGATCCGTCTGGTGCTCATGGCGCACCACTACCGGGCCGACTGGGCCTGGTCGGATGACGGGCTCACCCTCGCGGCGAGCCGCCTGGAGAGCTATCGTCTCGCCGCCTCCCGCGGTGGTCATCACCCGCGGACCGTCGAGGCCCTGCGCGCCGCTCTCCGCGATGATCTGGACACCCCGACGGCTCTCGCCGTGCTCGACGGATGGGCCGCCTCGCAGGAGTCGGACGCAGCACCCGGATCACCGGAGGCCGCATCGGGCCCCGGCGACGTCCTGGCCGCCGCCGACGCGCTGTTCGGTCTCGATCTGCGCGGCTGAACCGGCCGGCGCAGCTAAACCGGCCGGTGCCGCGCGGCGCACTGCCCCGGGCCGTTCCGTCCGCGGACTCAGTCCGTCTCGCGCCGGCGGCGCAGGAACTGCTCGAACTCCTTGGCGATCGCGTCGCCGCTCGCCTCGGGGAGATCCGCGGCATCCTGAGCGCGCTCGAGGCGGCGCACGTAGTCGGCGACGTCCTCGTCCGTGCGGGCGAGCTCGTCAACTCCCCGCTCCCAGGCCTCGGACTCCTCGAGCAGCTCGTCGATCGGGATCGGTGCGCTGACCAGCGACTGCACCTCGCGAAGGAGGCCGAGCACGGCCTTCGGCGATGGGTTCTGCGAGACGTAGTGGGGGACCTGCACCCACACGTTGGAGGTGCGCAGGCCCGCGCTCGCGGTACGGCGGGCGAGGATCGTCGGGACGCCGACGGGCCCTGAGTACAGCTCGGAGCCCTCCACCGGCTGGGCCGACCCCGGCTCGATCGAGGAGGAGACCGGCAGCGGGCGGCTGTGCGGGGAATCCGCCAGCAGCGCACCGAGCGAGATGACCGAGCTCACGTCCAGCGCCTGCATCTGCTCGAGCACCTCGTCGCAGAAGCGCTTCCAGTGCAGGGACGGCTCGGGACCGAGGACCGTCACGATCTCCGGCCCGCGCGGCGGCTGCACGATCCGCAGCTCGGTGTCGGGCCAGTCGAGCACCCGCAGCCCGTCCTCGTCGGTACGGACCTCGGGCCGGTTGACCTGGAAGTCGATGTACTCCTCGGCATCGACCGCGCCGGCCGGTCGTGACGGCCACACCTCGAGCAGATGCTCGATCACCCCGCTGGCGGCCTCTCCCGCGTCGTTCCATCCGCTGAAAGCCGTGATGGCGATTCGACTCATCCCTCCATCATAGGCTCCATGGCGGCTTCCGAGCCGAGGCGCAGGACCACCGGATATCCTCGCTCTGCCCGGGGATCCGCCACCCCTGGCCGGAGGAGAGTCCACCCCATGAAGAGCCCCACGCTGCGACTCGGCGCACTGCCGCCGATCCAGGTCAGCCCGGGCACGCTCGTCACCGTCGCGGTGTTCGCGCTGATGCTGTACCCCTCGTTCTCCGACGGCAGCGGGACCTTCTCCGCGGCGGCTGCGCTGCCTGCTCTCGGCATCGCGCTGTTCCTCGTGCTCTCCGTGCTCATCCATGAGGTGGGGCACGCCGTGAGCGCCCGGGCGTTCGGGGCCACGGTCGACCACATCGCCCTGACCCTGTGGGGCGGGCACACGCAGTACACCGGCCGGCCGATGTCGGCTCCGGCGTCGATCGTCATCTCGCTCTCGGGCCCGGTCAGCAACCTGGCCCTCGCCGCACTCGCCACCGCCGCCGGCACGCTGACCGAGGCAGGGTCCACCGCAGACGTCTTCTGGTACCTCTGCTCCCGCCTCAACCTCGCCCTGGCGCTGTTCAACCTGCTTCCGGGCCTGCCCATGGACGGCGGCCGCGCCCTGGAGTCTCTGCTCGGCGGCGTGCTGCGCAACCCGCTGCTGGGCACGCGCGTGACCGCCTGGATCGGGCGCGGCATCGCCGTGCTCGTCGTGCTCATCCCGCTGCGGTGGATCCTGCAGAGCGAGGGAGCGGGCACCTTCCTGTTGCTCGCCCTGCTCTGGGCGATGCTGATCGCGGGAATGCTCTGGCAGGGCGCATCCCGGGCGCTCGGCGCGGCGACGCTGCAGTCCCGCATCGACGCGCTCGACGCACGCTCCCTCGCCCGCCCGCTGCGCCTCGTCGGGCCCCAGCAGATGCTCTCCGACCTCGGCCCCGCCTCGGAGCTCGACGCCCTCCTCGTCCTGGATCAGCGCATCGCCCGGCCGGGGGTCGTCGGTCACGTGCTGCGCATCCAGCCTGCGGCCGCCGCCGCGGTGCCGGACGGCGAACGATCCCGCACCCCGGTCAGCGCCGTGGCCGCACCGGTGGGGGAGATGGGCGCCCTGCAGGCCTCGCTCCGCGGCGACGACCTGGTCTCCGCGATCCTCGCGCGGCCGTTCCCCCTCTATCTCGTGCTCGAGGACTCGGGTCGGGCGCTGGGTGTGATCCTCAGCGACGAGATCAACGGCCTGCTGCGCGGGCGGTGACCCATGCGACTCCTGGGCGCGGACGTCTCACGCGGCGTCATATGCTGGACGCATGACTGATCAGCCGCAGCAGAGCGCCGCCACCGACGAGGCTCCGGCCACCGCCCGCCGAGACCTCGGACTCGGCCTGGATCGCACGGGGCCCTTCGCGGTCGGCGACAAGGTCCAGCTCGCGGACGTGAAGAACCGCCTGCACACGATCACCCTCAAGGAGGGCGGCGAGTTCCACACCCATCGCGGCGTGCTCCAGCACGACCTGCTGATCGGTGCTGAGGACGGCGTCGTCATCGAGGACGGCCGCGGCACGCGCTACCAGGCGCTGCGCCCGCTGTACGCCGACTACATGCTCTCCATGCCGCGCGGCGCCGCGATCATCTACCCCAAGGACTCCGCCCAGATCCTCATGTGGGGAGACATCTTCCCCGGCGCCCGGGTGCTGGAGGCCGGCGTCGGCTCCGGCGGCCTGACCACCGCGCTGCTGCGCGCCGTCGGCCCCGAGGGCACCGTGCATTCGATCGAGCGCCGCGAGGACTTCGCCGAGGTGGCCCGCGAGAACGTCGAGACCTACTTCGGTGGGCCCCATCCCTCCTGGGACCTCTCGATCGGGGACTTCCAGGACCTCGCCCCGACGCTCTCACCTGGTGAGCCCCAGGTGGACCGCGTGGTGCTCGACATGCTCGCCCCGTGGGAATGCGTCGAGTCGGCGGCCGAGGTGCTCGTCTCCGGAGGCGTGTACCTCGCCTACGTCGCCACCGTCACCCAGCTCTCCCGCACCGCCGAGGCGCTGCGCGATCATGGCGAGTTCACCGAGCCCTATGCCTGGGAGTCGTTCGTGCGGCCCTGGCACCTCGAGGGCCTCGCCGTGCGCCCCGAGCACCGGATGAACGCCCATACCGGGTTCCTGCTCACCGCCCGCCGCACCGCCCATGGCACGAAGGCGCTGACCCGCGTGACGCGACCCGCGCCCGGCTCGCATCTCGAGGAGGAGCTCCAGGATCCCGCCAACGACGGCTTCGGCGGCTCGGACTCGGAGTGGGGCCCGAAGGACGTGGGGGAGCTGGGCGTCGCGCCCCGCAAGCTCAAGCGCGCGCTGCGGGACATCCGCCAGGGCCGGGACCGCTGAGCGGCCCGGCCGCTGACCTGCCGACCGGAAGGAGAACCAGGACGATGAAGACGTACGCGGAGATGACCGCAGAGCTGGACAAGCTCGCCGCCCACAACGAACGGCTGGTGGGCGGGCTGCGCAGCGCCCGCGCCCAGATCGTCGAGCTCAAGAGCGACCTGGAGCGGGTGGGCGATCCGCCCAACACCTATGCGACCTTCCTGCGCCGCGCCGAGGGCACGACCCTGGACGTGCTCCACAACGGTCGCAAGCTGCGCGTGGCCACCGCCGCGAGCCTCGACCTCGAGGCTCTGGATCCCGGCACCGAGCTGCGGCTGAACGAGGCGCTCGCAGCCGTCGAGGCCGTCCCGGCCGGCGACTCCGGCAACGTCGTCCCGGTCGTGGAGGCCCTGGCGGACTCCCGGCTCCTGGTCGCCGTCGCCCCGGATGACACCCGGGTGCTGCGCCGCGCGGGCGGACTCACGCAGGAGACCCTCCATCCCGGCGACCACGTCCTCGTGGATCTCAAGGCCCAGCTGGTCATGGAGCGCATCGACCGCGCCGAGATCACCGACCTCGTCCTCGAGCAGGTCCCGGACGTCTCCTTCGACGAGATCGGCGGGCTCGGGGACCAGATCGAGGCGATCCGTGACGCGGTCGAGCTGCCGTTCCTCCAGCAGGACCTCTACCGCACCTACGGGCTGCGGCCGCCCCAGGGCGTGCTGCTCTACGGCCCTCCCGGCTGCGGCAAGACGATGATCGCCAAGGCGGTTGCCCACGAGCTGGTGCTGCGCAGCGCCGAGGTGCGCGGGGTGAGCGTCGCCGAGGCCCTCGAGAACTCCGCGTTCCTCAACGTCAAGGGGCCCGAGCTGCTGAACAAGTACGTCGGCGAGACGGAGCGCTCCATCCGTCTGGTGTTCGAGCGCGCCCGCGAGAAGGCCGCCGCCGACCATCCCGTGGTGATCTTCTTCGACGAGATGGAAGCGCTGTTCCGCACCCGCGGCACCGGCATGTCCAGCGATGTCGAGACCACCATCGTGCCGCAGCTGCTCGCCGAGATCGACGGCGTGGAGGGCCTGGACAACGTGATCGTCATCGGCGCCTCCAACCGTGAGGACATGATCGATCCCGCGATCCTGCGCCCGGGACGACTCGACGTGAAGATCCGCGTGCGCCGCCCGCATGCCCGCGCCGCCCGCGAGATCCTCGGCCTGTACCTCGATCCGTCCGTGCCGGTGCGCGAGGACCGCGAGCGGCTCCTGGACCTCGCGGTGCGCGAGATCTACGCCGAGGGTCCGGAATCGGCCTTCGTGCGCCTGGACTATTCCGACGGCGTGCAGGAGACGCTCCACTTCCGCGACTTCGTCTCCGGCGCGACCCTGCGCAACATCACCGACCGCGCCAAGAAGCTCGCCGTTAAGGAGCAGCTGTCCAGCGGGGCCGTCGGCCTGACGTCCCAGCACCTGGTCAGCGCGATCACCGCGGAGTTCATCGAGAACGAGGACATGCCCTCGGCCGCGCATCCCGAGGACTGGGCGCGCATCTCCGGGACCCGGGGCGCCGCGGGCCGACGGGTGGAGGCCGTGATCCCCCTCCAGGGCCGTTCCCGCGCCGAGGAGGAGGCCGCCCGATGAGCATCGACCGCCTGCTGACCACCGAGCGCGTGATGGGCATCGAGACCGAGTTCGGGGTGCTCCACGCCGACCTGGAGGACCGGGCCCGTGCGGGCGCCGGCAGCTCGATCCTGCTCTCCCATCTCGTGGTCGGGGCCTACGCCCTCCTGGACCCCCAGGAAGGGGAGAGGGGCCGCCGCGTGCGGTGGGACTACGGCGACGAGACACCGCTGCGCGATGCCCGCGGCTTCGAGCTGCAGCGCGCCGCCGCCCACCCCAGCCAACTCACCGACGAGGTGCGCGACGCCCACGTGCCCAGCGTCGAGATGGATGCCCCGCTGGCCGGCCCGGAGGTCGCCCCGGACGGGGACGACGCCGAGGTGCTCGCCTGGGCCGCGCAGCGCTCGCTGGGCAACGCCGTGCTGACCAACGGCGCGCGCTGGTACGTGGACCATGCGCATCCGGAGTACTCGGCCCCCGAGGTCATGCGGGCCCGCGAGGCCGTGGTCCAGGACCGCGCGGGAGAGGAGATCGCCCGCCGCTCGATGGGCATCCTCGCCGCTGCCGACGGCATCCCCGAGGTGGCGCTGTACAAGAACAACACCGACGGGAAGGGTGCCTCCTACGGCACCCACGAGAACTTCCTGGTCGATCGGGCGGTGCCCTTCGAGCGCGTCACCGCAGCGATGCTGCCCTTCCTGGCCACCCGGCAGGTGCTGGTCGGCGCCGGACGCGTGGGCCTGGGCACCCGGGGCGAGCGGCCCGGGTTCCAGCTCTCCTCCCGCGCGGACTTCATGGAGGCCGAGGTCGGTCTCGAGACCACTCTGAACCGGCCCATCGTGAACACCCGCGACGAACCCCACGCCGATCCCGCGCGGTTCCGTCGGCTGCACGTGATCATCGGGGACGCGAACCTGCTGGAGGAATCCACCTTCCTCAAGCTCGGCACCGCCTCCCTCGTGCTCGCCGCCCTCGAGGCCGAGCACCGCACCGGTCGCGCCATCCTCCCGGACCTGCGCCTGGTCGATCCGGTCGCCGCGGTGCGCACCATCAGCCACGACCCGACGCTGCGGGCCACCGTGGAGCTGGTCGACGGCCGCGAGCTGACCGCGCTCCAGATTCAACGGGCCCATCTCGACGCGATCGCCGCGGTCGCCGACCGTGACGACGCCGAGACGGCGCAGGTGCTCGACTCCTGGGCCGAGCTGCTGGACCTGCTCGAGCAGGATCCTGCGCTGGCCGCGGACCGCGTCGAATGGGTCGCGAAGCTGCAGCTGCTGGAGCGCTACCGCGCGCGCCACGGCCTGGAGTGGGGCGATCCGCGCCTGTCGATGATCGACCTGCAGTACTCCGACCTCCGCCCTGCCCAGGGACTGTTCGCCAAGCTCCGGGCCGCAGGAGCGGTGCGCACGCTCGTGGGCCAGGACGAGGTCGACGCGGCCATGACCACCGCTCCGACCTCGACCCGCGCCCATCTGCGCGGCGGCCTCATCTCCGCGCACCGTGAGCACGTACCCTCGGCCGGGTGGGATGCGATCACCCTCGCCGGCCCCGACAGCGGGTACCGCCTGCGCCTCGCGGATCCGCGCCTGGGCTCCGCCGCCTGGTGCGAGCTGCACGGCATCGACCTGACCACCGATCCCGAGACGATCCTCGACGCGCTGCGCCGGGCCGTCTCCGCGTCCTGAGGAGGACCCATGTCCCAGCAGTCCCTGAACGGCCCCGGCACCGGAGGCGAGGACGAGCAGAACGAGGTCGCCGCGACCGGCGGCCAGACCTTCGCCTCGGCGCAGGGCGCCGACGACCTGCTCGACGAGATCGACGCCGTGCTGGAATCCAACGCCGAGACCTTCGTGCGCTCCTTCGTCCAGAAGGGCGGTCAGTGACCCGATGAAGCGTCGCGTCGGAGGGTTGGAGACCGAGTTCGGTCTGGTGTGCGTGCGGGCCGACGGTTCGCGGGCCCTGGAGCCGGAGGCGGCCGCCCGCGAGCTGTTCCGCCCGGTGGTCGCGATGGGTCGTTCCTCGAACGTGTTCCTGCGCAACGCCGCTCGTCTCTATCTCGACGTGGGCTCCCATCCGGAGTACGCGACCGCCGAGTGCGACGACTGGTGGGAGCTGGTGGCGCAGGACCGTGCCGGGGAGCGGATCTTCGCCGACCTCACCACCCAGGCCAACGAGCGCCTCGCGGCCGACGGGCAGGATGCCCGCATCCACCTGCTGAAGAACAACGTGGACTCCGCGGGCAATGCCTTCGGGTCCCATGAGAACTACCTGGTGGACCGTCGAGGCGAGTTCACGCGGCTGCCGCGCTTCCTGCTGCCCTTCCTGGTCACACGCCAGATCGTCACGGGCGCCGGAGGGGTGGCCGCCCCTGCGGACGACGAGGACGGCGCGCAGTTCGTCTTCTCGCGGCGCAGCGATCACATGTGGGAGGCCGTCTCCTCGGCCACCACCCGCACCCGCCCGATCATCAACACCCGCGACGAGCCCCATGGCGATCCCACCCGCTTCCGGCGGCTCCACGTCATCGTGGGGGACTCGACCATGAGCGAGGTCTCCACCTACCTGCGCTTCGCGACCACCGACCTGGTGCTGCGGGCGATCGAGTCCGGGCGCACCCTGCCCGAGCTCGCCCTCCATGACGACATCTCCACGATCCGCGCTGTGGCCCGCGACCTCACCGGGCGGGAACCGATCGCGCTCGCGAACGGCGGCACGACGTCCGCCGTCGAGGTGCAGCAGCGGTGGCTCGACGCGACCGCGACCCTCGTCGAGGACGGCGACCGCAGGGACCGCGAGGTGCTGGAGACCTGGCAGAAGGCGATCGATGCGGTCGCCACCGGAGATCGCAGCTGGGCCGCGACCCATCTGGACTGGGCCATCAAGGAGCGGCTGTTCGGCCAGGTCACCGAACGTCGCGGAGTGGGCCTGGGCGATTCCTCGATCGAGCGGCTCGACCTCGCCTATCACGACATCGATCCCGGTCAGAGCGTGTTCCAGGCCCTCCAGCGCCGCGAGCTAGCACCGTCCCAGCTGTCCGAGCAGCGCATCGAAGCGGCCCGCGAGACCGCCCCGCGCACGACCCGCGCGCATCTGCGCGGCCAGGTCGTCACCGCCGCGCAGGAGCACGGCGTCGATCACGTCGTGGACTGGACCACCTTCCGCCTGACCCGGCCCGGCGCGATGCCCGTGCAGGTGCTCGACCCCTTCGCCACCTCGCTGCCCACGGTCGACGCCCTGCTCGAGGAGATCCGGAGCCTCGGCGGAGCCCGCAGCGCCGGCGGCACCGGCGTGCCCGGTGCGGGCGCCCAGCAACCCCCTGCAGTCTGAGAACCGGCGTTCCGGCGCCCCCGTACCCTGGACCCGTGCCCCGATCGGGGCCCGTCCTCTGAAAGGCCCTCTGTGATCCGCCGTCGTACCCTGCTGACCACCGCACTCGCCGCGACCGCCGCCATCGGCCTGGCCGCCTGCTCCGACGACGGCGAAGGAACCGGTGGCGCGTCCGACGGCGGCGGTGCCTCCGACGGAGGCGGTGGCGCCCCTGCTCTGAGCGGGGTCACCGTCAGCGAGGACCTCGGCGCCGAGCCCACGGTCGAGTTCACGGCGCCGCTGCAGATCTCCGAGGCCGATGCCGAGGTCATCGTCCCCGGGGACGGCGCGGCCATCGCCGAAGGCGACACCATCATCTGGCGCCACCTCTACATCGACGCCAGCAGCGGCGAGACCCTCCAGTCCTGGTGGCAGGGCGCACCCGCCGGCGGTGTCCAGGTCAACGCGGAGGCCGTGGGCCCGGCCGCCTTCGAGGTCTTCACCTCGATGACCGTCGGCTCCCGGTTCGCGATGGCCGGCTGGCAGCAGGACCAGTCCGGTCAGGCGCGCTCCCTGATCCAGGTGGCGGACGTCGACCGGGTCGTGGAGCCGCTGCGGGCCGAGGGCACGGCGGGCAAGCCCTCGGGGACCTTTCCGAAGGTCACCCTCGGCGACGACGGCGCTCCGGCGCTGGACGGTGCACCGTCGGGCGATGCCCCCACGAAGACCACCCGCGAGGAGCTGATCGTGGGCGCCGGCGACACGACCGTCGCCGGCGACTACCTGACGATGCACTACACCGGCTGGAAGTGGTCCGACGGCTCGCAGTTCGACTCCTCCTGGGACCGCAGCGCCCCGTTCTCCTTCGTCCAGGGGCAGGGCCAGGTCATCACCGGCTGGGACGAGAATCTGCTGGACCTCGCCGTGGGCAGCCAGGTCATGCTCGTGGTCCCGGCCGAAGAGGCGTACAAGGACCAGGGCGAGCTCGCCGGGGAGACCCTCGTCTTCGTCATCGACGTGCTGGACGCCGCCCACCTGACAGACTGATTTGGCACACTGGCCCCTGACCCACGTCACCTCGAGAAGGAGCACCCATGGATCGCAGCAAGCCCGAGATCGAGCACCCCGAGGGCCCCGCGCCCACCGAGCTGGTCAGCACCGACGAGATCGTCGGTGACGGCGACGAGGCAGGACGCGGCGATGTCGTGGACGTGCACTACCTCGGCGTCTCCCACTCCACGGGTGAGCAATTTGACGCCTCCTGGGACCGCGGCGAGCCGCTGCGCTTCCAGCTCGGCGTCGGTCAGGTCATCTCCGGCTGGGACCAGGGCGTGCAGGGGATGAAGGTCGGCGGCCGCCGCCGGCTCGAGATCCCCGCGTCCCTCGCCTACGGCGACATGGGCGCCCCGCCGGTCATCGCGCCCGGCGAGTCGCTGATCTTCGTGTGCGACCTGGTGGCGGTGCACAAGCGCTGACCACGTCCCGCACAGCAGCGGCGGGGGAGCCGGAGGAGGAGCAGGCGAGCCTCTTCGCGGCCCCCGCCGTTCCTGTTCCCGAACCCGCCCCGAGCGACCCGGGCCGCGACACCGCGGCCCGGGCCTCCGGCCTGCGCACGACCGCCGGGTTCGCGGTCGTCGACGAGCTGCCCGTGGCGAGCGTGCGCCTGGTGGGCGTGCTCCCGCACCTGGATCGCCCCTTCGAGTACGCGGTCACTCCGGACACCGCCGCCGCGGCGGCCGGCATGCGGGTGCGCGTGCGCTTCTCCGGCCGGGACACCGAGGGCATCGTGCTGGGTCGCCACGAGCACGCCTCGACGGACCGGGCGCTGGCGCCGCTGCACCGGCTCGTCTCCGAGGATGTCGTGGTGCCGCCGCCCATGATGCGCGTCGTCGAGGAGGTCGCCGCGCGGTGCGCCGGCACCGTCGGCGACGTGCTGCGCCTCGCCCTCCCCCCGCGCCACGCCCGCGCCGAGAAGTCCGACCGCGCCGCGGCCGAGAAGGACGCCGCGCAGGAGGTCGATCCACCGGAGACCGCCCCCCGGGACAGCGCAGCGGACGAGCCGGCACCCGACACACCCGACACAGACGAGGCAGACGAGGCAGACGGGGCAGCCGAAGCGGACGAAGCAGCTGATACGGAGGGCGCAGCCGGGACCGCTGCCGTCCCCACCGAGGCTCCGCCCGAGCCGCGCCCTGGTGACCGCTACCCGGGCCTGGGCGCGCTGCTCTCCCGGGCCGGGAGCGCCACCGGACCGGTGCCCCGGGCCACGATCACCCTGGACTCGGCGGACCCCTGGACCACAGTCACCGCCGACGCCCTCGCCGATCTGGGCCCCGAGCAGGGCGCGCTGGTCATCGCGCCGGACCGTCGGGATGTCGACCGGCTCAGCAGGATCCTCACCGAGCGCGGCATCGGGCACGAGATCCTCGCCGGCACCGAGGGCCCCGAGAAGCGCTATCGCACCTTCCGCCGCATCCTGCGCGGGGCGACCAGGATCGTGCTGGGCAACCGCTCCGCCGCCTTCGCCCCTGTGCAGGGGCTGGCCCTCGTGATCTGCTGGGACGAGGGCGACGACCTCCTCGAGGAGCCCCGCGCGCCGTACCCGCACGTGCGCACCGTGCTCCAGTGCCGCTCCCACGAGGAGCGCTGCGCCCTGCTGTTCCTGTCGGCGAGCGACTCGGTGCCGCTGCGGGCGCTCACGGACGCCGGCTATCTCGCGCGCCTCGATCCGGTCCCGGCCCCGGTGCGCACGGTGCGCCCCCACATCGTCGCCATGGACCAGTACCTGCGCGACCGCGAGGGAGCCTCGGGGCGCTCGCGCCTGCCGCAGGAGGCGATGCGCGTGATCCGCCGTGGCCTGGAGCGCGGTCCGGTGCTCGTCCAGGTGCCGCGCTCGGGCTATGTCCCCGCGATCGCCTGCACGTTCTGCGGCACCCGGGCGCAGTGCCCGCACTGCGCCGCCCAGCTCTCGATCGCCGGTCGCAGCGGGCACCTGCACTGCCGGGTCTGCGGTCGGCGCGAGGACGGCTACCGCTGCCCGGAATGCGACCGCACGCAGGTGAGGGCCATGGTCATCGGCTCCACCCGCACCGCGGAGGAGCTCCACCGCGCCTTCCCGGACTCGCCCCTGCGGGTCGCGGGCGGTGCCCATGACACCCTCGCCGACACGGAGGTCCCTTCCGACGCGATCGTGGTCGCCACGCCCGGCGCCGAGCCCGTGCCGCCGGAGCGCTTCGCCGCGGCGCTGCTGCTGGACGCGGACGCCATGCTGGGCCGGGCGGCCTTCGATGCAGATGTCGAGGCGATCCGGCGCTGGCGCAATGCGATCGCCCTGGTCCGCACCGCCGAGGACGGAGGAGAGGTGCTGATCGTCGGCACCGCGACCCTGCCCGCGATCCGGGACCTCGTCGCCCACCGCTCGGGCGCCTTCTTCGACCGGGTCCTCGCGGACCGTCAGGATCTCGATCTGCCGCCCTTCAGCCGGGTCGCGGAGATCGTGGGCGACAAGGACGCCTGCCGCCTCTTCCTGGAGAGCACCGAGCTGCCCGACGGGACCGACGTCTTCGGCCCCGTCGACCTCGAGGGGCCCGACGCCGCGGGCCGGGCCCGCGCCGTGGTGCGCCTGGACCCCCGACGCTCCCGCGAGCTCGCCGACGCCCTCCGCGGCGGAGTCTCCGCGCGGTCCGCGCGCAAGGCCCGAGGATCGCTGCGCGTGCGTCTCGATCCGCCCGACGTCTTCTGACCCGAGAGGCCGTCCGGGAATCCGAGAGGCCGTCGGGGAAGAAGTCCACGGATCGTGCCAGGTCCTCCCGTAGTGTGATCGTCCGCACCTGCACTCCACCGCGATGACGCGATGAAGGGACCACGCGATGCCTACCGACTCCTCGACCCCACAGAATCCTTCGGGCACCACGATCGATGACCGCGCTGCGCTCTCCGAGGGGGAGCGCGCTCCCGCCGAGGGGGGCCGCACGATCCTCATCCGCCGGCTCGGCCTGGGCTGCGGACTGGCCCTGGCGCTGATCGTCTACGCGATCATGCCGGCCGACGTCCCGCAGGGGGCGAAGCTCACCGCGGCGACAGCGGTGCTGATGGCCGTGTGGTGGATGACCGAGGCGCTGCCGATCCCGGCGACCGCTCTGGTCCCGCTGGTGGTGTTCCCGGTGCTGAACGGGGACGTGGGCTTCGACGACGTCGGCGCCTCCTACGGCAACAACATCATCTTCCTGTTCATGGGCGGCTTCATCCTGGCCCTCGCGATGCAGCGCTGGAACCTCCACAAGCGCATCGCCCTGGCGATCGTCGGCATGATCGGCACCAGCCCGTCCCTGCTGGTCCTCGGCTTCATGGTCGCCACCGGCTTCGTCTCCATGTGGGTCTCGAACACGGCGACCGCCGTGATGATGCTGCCGATCGGGGTGTCGGTGCTGCTGCTCGTGAACAAGCTGCGGCTCGAGGACGCCGCGGCGAAGGGCGAGGAGCCGGGGGAGGGCGTCGACCCGGATCCGACCTCGGACGGGCCCTCGAAGGCGGTGCGCTCGAACTTCGGGGTCTCGCTCATGCTCGGCATCGCCTATGCGGCCTCGATCGGTTCGCTGGCCACCATCATCGGCACCCCGCCCAATGCCCTGCTCGCTGCCCATATGAGCCAGGACTTCGGGATCACCCTCGGTTTCGGGCGCTGGATGATCGTCGGCGCACCGATCGCCATCGTGTTCATGATCATCGCCTGGCTCCTGCTGACCAAGGTGCTGTTCAAGCCCGAGATCACGGAGATCCCCGGCGGCAAGGAGCTCATCCGTTCCGAGCGTCGGAACCTGGGGAGGATCGGCTCCGGAGAGGTCCGTGTGCTCGCGATCTTCGTGCTCGCGGCGCTCAGCTGGGTGTTCGTCCCGCTGCTGTGGGATCTGGTGCTCGGCGCGGAGCCGCCGATCAGCGATGCCGGCATCGCCATGGTCGTCGCCCTGCTGCTGTTCGTGCTGCCGGCAGGCGCCGCCCGCGGGGTGCGCCTGCTGGACTGGGAGGCCGCGGTCAAGCTCCCCTGGGGCGTGCTGCTGCTCTTCGGTGGCGGTCTCGCGCTGAGCGCGCAGTTCAGCTCCTCGGGCCTGACGGAATGGATCGGCCAGGTGACCGAGCTGATCGGTGGCCTGCCGGTGGTGCTCGTGGTGATGGTCGCCGCGGCCGGGGTGCTGTTCCTCACCGAGCTGACCTCCAACACCGCCACGGCGGCGACCTTCCTCCCGGTGGCGACCGCCGTGGCCGTCGGGATCGGGATCGACCCGATGCTGCTGGCGATCCCGGTGGCGATCGCGGCGACGTGCGCGTTCATGCTCCCTGTGGCGACCCCGCCGAACGCGATCGCCTACGGCTCGGGGTATGTGCAGATCCCGCAGATGGCGAAGGCCGGCCTGTGGTTGAACCTGATCGGCATCGTGCTGATCACGGTGGCCACGATGACCCTCGCGGTGTGGGTGTTCGGCCTCGTCTACTGACGCTGCTGCGGAGAGGGGCGGAGCGTGGCGATCGCCGCCCCCGCCGCGAGCACCACGGCGATCGCGACCGCGGCCACCGTCCCCGGCCAGCCGGCGCCCTCGTAGACGTGCCCGATGGCCCAGCCCAGCACGCTGGAGCCTGCGTAGTAGGCGAGGTTGTACAGCCCGGTGGCCTGGGAGCGTGCCCCGTCGGAGCGGGCCCCTGCCCAGCCGCTGGCGATCGAATGCGCGGCGAAGAATCCCGCGGTCATCACCACCAGGCCGAGCAGCACCAGAGAAAGAGCACCGGCCAGCGTGATCCCCAGGCCCAGCAGCATCGTCGCCATCCCTCCGAGCAGCACCGGCAGCCGCCCCCGACGGGAGGCCAGCCGGCCGGCGAGCGGAGACGACACGGTCCCGCCGAGGTAGGCCAGGAACACCAGTCCGATCAGCCCGGCGGGAAGCAGGTAGGGCGGGGCGCTGAGGTGGAACGCGAGGTAGTTGTAGACCGCGACGAAGCCGCCCATCAGCAGGAAGGCGCACGCGAACAGCCCGAGCTGGCCGGGATCGCGGAGAGTCCTCAGCAGGCGCGAGGTGCGGGTCCCTCCGGCCCCCGGCCCGTCGAGCGAGCGCCCGACACGGCGCTCACGGGGCGCGATGAGCACGAACGCCGTGGCGGCGAGGGCGGCCAGCAGGGCGACGGCGGTCATCCCCGCCCGCCAGGAGAGCGCATCCGCGACCGGCGTGGCGACGAGCCGGCCCAGCAGACCGCCCACGGTGGTCCCGGCGACGAACCAGCCGGCGGCGATGGCGCGGGCGTGCTCCTGGACCTCCTCGGAGAGGTACGCCATCGCGAGGGCGGGCACCCCGCCCAGGGCGACGCCCTCGAGGACGCGCAACGCGAGCACGAGCTCGACGGTCGGCGCCCAGGCCGCGACGAGCGCGAGCACCGTCGCCGCGGACACCGCGATGACCATGGCTCGCAGCCTGCCGATCCGGTCGCCGACGAAGGACCAGGGGACCACCGAGAGCGCGAGGCCCCCGGTCGCGGCCGAGACCGTCAGCGCGGCCTGCTCCGCTCCGATCCCGAGGTCGGCGGAGATCAGCTGCAGGATGCCCTGGGGCGAGTACAGCTGGGCGAAGGTCGCCACGCCGGCGCACAGCAGGGCGACGAGCATGCGTCGGTAGCCGGAGGAGCCGAGGGCGTGGCCCGGTGTGACCTGTGCCCCCATCAGGTGGGGGTGGTGAGTCGGCAGGGCATGCCACCACTGTAGGCACCCAGGTCGCCCCGTAGACTCGGGCCATCATGCGTCTGCTCTTCGCCGGTACCCCTGAGGCCGCCCTTCCGTCCCTGCGCACCCTGCTCGACTCGCACCACGAGGTCGTCGGGGTGCTCACCCGCGCCGATGCCCCCTCGGGCCGCGGGCGAAAGCTCACCCCCAGCCCGGTGACGTCGCTCGCGCGAGAGGCCGGGATCCCGGTCCTGACCCCGCCGACCCTGCGGGTCGCGGCCGTCCAGCAGCAGATCCGGGAGCTGGCCCCCGATGCCGCTCCGGTGGTGGCCTACGGCAACCTGGTGCCGCAGGCCGCCCTGGACATCCCCGCCCACGGCTGGGTGAACCTCCACTTCTCGCTGCTCCCGCAGTGGCGCGGGGCGGCACCGGCCCAGCGGGCCGTGCTCGCCGGGCAGCGCGAGACAGGGATGAGCGTGTTCCGCCTCGAGAAGGGTCTGGACACCGGGGACCTGATCACGACGGCCCCGACCACGATCGGCGAGTTCGAGACGTCCGGCGAGCTGCTGGAGCGGATGGCCGAGGATGGTGCCGCGGTGCTGCTGCAGGCGCTGGATGCGCTCGAGGCCGGCACCGCGACCTTCTCCCCGCAGGATGACGCCCGGGCCACTCACGCCGCGAAGCTCTCCACCGCCGAGGCCCGCATCGACTGGACCCGCCCGGCCGAGGAGGTCAGCGCCCATATCCGAGGCATGAGCCCCCATCCCGGCGCCTGGACGACGCTGGCCGGCTCCCGCACCAAGATCCTCGGCGTCGAGGCGGCACCGGAGCACGAGGCGCTCGCCCCCGGGACGATCGCCACCACCAAGCGCCAGGTGCTCGTCGGCACCGGCACGCAGGCCATCGCCCTGTCCCGGCTCGCCCCCGCCGGCAAGAGACCGATGCGGGCCGCCGATTGGGCACGTGGCGCGGCGCTCCTCGCCGACGCCGCGTTCGCGCGAGGGGACCAGGACGAGGATCAGCAGCAGGGCCAGCAGCAGGATGGAGCACAGGCATGAGCGACGCACGACGGGGACCGGGACACGGGCAGGGTCGCGACGACCGCCGCGACGACCGCCGCGACGACCGGCGCGGGGGGCGACGTGATGACCGCCCGAGCGGGGGCCGCGACGACAAGGGCCGCGAGCGCTCCGGATCACGCGGGCAGGGCGGCCCGCGCCGCGGCTGGTCCGACTCCCGGCCCTCCGAGCGCGGTCGCCGGTCGACGCCCTCGCGGCAGGTGGCCTTCGAAGGGCTGCGCCTGGTGCGCGAGGACGACTCGTACGCGAACCTCGTGCTGCCGCGCCTGCTGCGCTCCGCCCGGGTCTCCGGCCGCGACGCCGCCTTCACCACAGAGCTCTTCTACGGCTCGCTGCGCGCCCAGGGCCGGCTCGATGCGATCCTCGCTGCCTGCGTGGACCGGCCCCTGGCCGACGTCGACCCGGCGCTCGTGGACGTGCTGCGACTGGGGGCCTACCAGCTCCTGGACATGACCGTCGCGCCCCATGCCGCGACCTCCGAGACCGTCGCGCTGGCCCGTTCGCAGGTGGGCGCCGGTGCCGCCAGCTTCGCCAATGCGGTGCTGCGCCGGGTCGGGGCGAAGACCCGTGAGGAGTGGATCGACGAGGTCGCCCCGGACCGGGAGAAGGATCCCACCGGGCATCTCGCCGTCGTCCATTCCCACCCTCGCTGGGTGGTGCGCGCTCTGACCGATGCCCTCGCCGGGCACGGACGCTCGCGGGACGAGATCGACGAGCTGCTGGCCGCGCAGAACGCCGCGCCCGCGGTCTCGCTCGTGATGCGGCCCGGCCTCACCGACCTCGACGAGCTCATCGACAACGGGGCGAGCGCCGGCCGGCTCAGCGTCTTCGCCGCCTCCTGGCCCGCGGGGGATCCCGGCGGCATGGACGTGGTCAAGGACGGACGGGTCGCCGTGCAGGACGAGGGCAGCCAGCTCGCCGCCCTCGCCCTCGCCCTCGGCGCCGACGACCTGGTCCGCGGCGACGACGCCCACTGGCTCGACCTGTGCGCCGGCCCCGGCGGCAAGGCGGCTCTGCTGGGCGGGCTCACCGTGGGGCACGACGCCGATCTGCTGGCCGTCGAGCTCCAGCCCCACCGCACCGAGCTCGTCGACCGGTCCGTGGCGACGCTGCGGGAGGCCGGCTGCGAGATCACGACCCTCACCGCGGACGGCACCACGATCGGCGCCGAGATGCCGGGCCGGTTCTCCCGGGTCCTCGCCGACGTCCCCTGCTCCGGGCTCGGCGCCCTGCGACGTCGCCCCGAGTCGCGCTGGCGCCGCACCCCCGCGGACATCGGCCAGCTCAGCACCCTGCAGCGGACGCTGCTGGGCTCCGCCCTGGACGCCGCGGCCGACGGGGGAGTGGTCGCCTATGTGACGTGCTCCCCGCACCTCGCCGAGACGCGCCTGGTGGTGGCCGACGTCCTCAAGGGCCGGGACGACGTCGAGAAGCTCGACGCCCGCGATGCCGTGCGCGCCGGGGTGCTCCCCGCCGCGCAGTCCACCCTCGACCTGGGTGACGGGCCCGCCGTGCAGCTGTGGCCGCATGTGCACGGCACCGACGCCATGTACATCTGCCTGCTGCGCAAGAACCCCGCCGACAGCTCCTCCGACAGCTCCGCCCCCGATGTGGAAGGGACCCCGTCCTCATGAATGCCGCGTACTCGACCGATGGCCAGTACATCCACCCCAGCATCCTCAACGCCGACTTCATGGACATCGGCACCGAGCTCGACAAGATCTCCACCGCCGACAGCGTCCACGTCGACATCATGGACAACCACTTCGTCCCGAACCTCACGTTCGGCACGAGCATGGTCGAGCAGATCGTGCGTCGCAGCGCGATCCCCGTGGACGCGCACCTGATGATCGAGGACGCGGACCGCGAGGCCCCCGCCTACGCGGAGGCCGGGGCCTCCTCGGTGACCTTCCACCTCGAGGCCGCGAGCGCCCCGATCAAGCTCGCCCGCGATCTGCGCCGCAAGAACGTCGAGGTCGGGGTCGCCCTGCGGCCGGCGACGCCGGTCGAGCCGCTGCTGGACGTCATCGGCGAGTTCGACATGCTGCTGCTCATGACGGTCGAGCCGGGTTTCGGGGGCCAGAGCTTCCTGGAGACCATGCTCCCCAAGATCCGTCGGGCGCGGCGTGCGATCAGCGAGGCCAACCTCGAGGTGTCGATCCAGGTCGACGGCGGAGTCAGCCGGGAGACCATCGAGCGCTGCGCGGACGCCGGCGCCAACGTGTTCGTGGCGGGCTCGGCGATCTACCGTGCCCAGGACGCGGCCGAGGAGATCTCCGCCCTGCGCGAACTCGCGCGAGCTCACACGGCGCACTGAGTCTCGACGCTCCGAGCGGGGCTATCCTTAACCCGTCACGACCAGTGACGTGCTCCGGGGTCGGTGAAATTCCGAGCCGGCGGTGACAGTCCGCGACCCGCTTCGGCGGTGGAGCCGGTGGAACTCCGGCACCGACAGTACAGCCTGGATGAGAGGCGCACGTCCTGCATGTCCCAGGGCGCTCTTCGCGCGCTCCGGATCCATGCCGGAACCCTTTTCCCCCGGAGCCACTGCATCCGACGGCGAAAGGACCGACATGGATCTTCTGCAGTGGCTCTTCGACGCGCGAATCGATTTCGCGGGCGGCCAGTTCATTCTTCTGCGCGAGGTGCTCGGCAACGTCTTCGGACTGCTCAGCGCTCTCGGCGGCATGCGACGCAAGGTGTGGGCCTGGCCCATCGGCATCGCCGGCAACCTCCTCCTGTTCACCGTGTTCATGGGCACGCTCTTCGGCAACCCCCAGGCGGTGGACCTGCTCGGCCAGGCCGGGCGCCAGATCATGTTCATCCTCACCAGCATCTACGGCTGGGTGCGCTGGCGGCAGGCGCAGCACGAGGGCGGCACCGCCGTCGAGCCCCAGTGGGCGTCGTGGCGCACCCGCATCCTTCTCGTGGTCGCCCTCGTCGGCGGCACGGCCGCGCTCACCCCCATCTTCCGGGCGCTGGGCTCCTACGAGCCCGTGTGGGCCGACGCCTGGATCTTCATGGGCAGCCTGCTCGCCACCTTCGGCATGGCCAAGGGCTGGGTCGAGTTCTGGCTGATCTGGGTGGCCGTCGACCTCGTGGGCGTCCCGCTGCTCCTGAGCGCGGGCTACTACGCGAGCGCCTTCATGTACGTCTTCTACGGGGCCTTCACCCTGATCGGCTTCTTCGTCTGGTGGCGCGTGCGCAACCGGCAGGACCATCGGAAGCGGGTGTCCGTGGAGACGGCGCACCTGGACCCGACGGTGCGCCGGGACTGACCGTGCACCCGCACCGACCGACGACCGGTGGGTGGTCGCCTTCGTCGATCACCCGCCGGGGCGAGTACCCTGGTGGTGTGAAGGATTTCGAAGCATTGTTCGCCGAGCTGACCGAGAAGGCACGCACCCGCCCCGGGGGCTCCGGCACCGTCCGCGAGCTCGATGCCGGTGTGCATCAGATCGGCAAGAAGATCGTGGAGGAAGCCGCCGAGGTGTGGATGGCCTGCGAGCACGAGACGCAGGAGGATGCCGCGATGGAGATCAGCCAGCTCCTCTACCATCTGCAGGTCATGATGGTCGCCAAGGGCATCAGCCTCGAGGACGTCTACCGGCAGCTCTGAGCCGCCGCACCCGCTTCCAGCTCCCCGACTCCCACCATCCCGTCCGCCCTGCGCGGCGTCCGACGACGCCCCACCATCATCACGGGCCGCTGTCGCGGCCGAGGAGGAACCGTGCTGCGCATCGCAGTCCCGAACAAGGGCGCCCTGTCCGAACCTGCCGCTGACCTCCTCGCGGAGGCCGGCTACCGCCGTCGCGGCACCGCCAAGGAGCTCGTGGTCGTCGACCAGGAGAACGACGTCGAGTTCTTCTACCTGCGTCCGCGCGACATCGCGGTCTACGTCGGCTCCGGCACCGTGGACGTCGGCATCACCGGCCAGGACATGCTGCTGGACTCGCGCACGCCCGCCCAGGAGATCCTGCCGCTGGGCTTCGCCCGCTCCACCTTCCGCTTCGCCGCGGCCGCCGGCCTCCATGAGGACGTCACCAGCCTCGCGGGCGCCCGGATCGCCACCAGCTACGAGAACCTCGTCGAGGACTACCTCGCCGAGCGCGGCCTCAGCGCCTCCGTGGTCCACCTCGACGGAGCGGTCGAGTCCTCGATCCGCCTCGGGGTGGCGGACGTGATCGCCGATGTGGTCGAGACCGGGACCACGCTGCGCCAGGCGGGCCTGGAGCCCTTCGGCGAGGCGATCATGACCAGCCAGGCAGTGCTGTTCTCCCGTCCCGGGATGGAGCTGGACGAGGCCGGCGCCCACTCCCTGGAGGTCCTCGAGCGCCGCGTGCGCGGCGTGCTCGTCGCCCGCGAGTACGTCATGCTCGACTACGACATCCCCAGCGCGCTCCTCGAGAAGGCCGTCGAGATCACCCCAGGCCTGCAGTCCCCGACGGTCTCCCCGCTGCACGGCGGGGAGTGGTCCGCCGTGCGCGCCATGGTGGATCGCCGCGCGGCCCACCGCATGATGGACGACCTCTATGACGCCGGCGCGCGCGCCATCCTGGTCACCGCCATCCAGGCCTGCCGCATCTGAGTCCGCGATGTCCACCACCGAGCCGGCGCCGAGCGCGGGGGAGGTGCGGCCCACCCTCGTGATGCGGCCGCGGATGGTGCGCGTCTTCGCGTACCTCACCGGTGTGATCGTGCTGGGCGGTCTGATCGTCGGGGCCGTGATCATGCCCGGCTTCCTGATCGGCGGCCGGCTCGGTCTGGTGGCCGTGGGGGTGATGATCTTCTTCTTCTGCCATCTCGAGGCGTCCGTGCGGCTGGTCGCGCGGCCCGACGTGCTCGTGGTGCGCAATGTGTTCCGGGCCCGCACGCTCGAGTGGGCGGAGATCGTGGACATCAGCTTCCCGATGGGCGACCCCTGGGCACATCTGGATCTGGCCGACGGCACGACCCTCGCGCTCAACGCCATCCAGCGCTACGACGGGAAGCGCGCCATCCGTACGGCGCACCGACTGCGTGGCCTCGTCCAGGAGCGCGGAGAGGCCCATCTCTAGATCGAGGCCCGTCCCTCGATCAGCGAGGGGGGATCAGGCCTGCCGCGCAGCGCCCGGCGAGGGCCGCGTAGCGGAAGGCCTCCGGGTCCTCCCCGAGACTGCGGCCCATGGTCGACAGCCGCACCGGCATCTCCTCGAGGGCATCGCGGAGCCCCTTCGCATCGATCTCGGCGAGCACGTGCTCGGTGCCGCGGGCCCGCGAAGGCTTGATGATCGAGGATTTCACCTGTTCACGTACTGACGCATGAAAAGCGTTGTACCGATGATCGCTGCGGGCGAGGATCGGAAGGTGCACCGGGGCGAGCGTCGCCCGGCCGTAGGTCGTCGCGGAATGATGGGACAGGCCCCGGTGGCGATCACGGGGATCGGCGTTGGAGACCCTCAGCGTCGCCACCGGCGCACCGCCGAGCGCGGCGGCGGCATGGAGATGCTCGGCGGCCTGCATGCCCGAGAAGCCCCAGCCGGTCCCTGTGCCCAGGTTCCCCGGTCCCTGGATCACGACGGCGATGTCGCCACCCACCACGTGCTTGGCCCCCAGCAGCGCCGAGTGCACGGTGACCGCCTCGAGGTCGCCGCCGAAGGACTGACCGGCGCTGATCACCGAGGCGAGCAGTCCGGCCTCCCGCAGGCGGGCGGTGCTGCGTGAGTACGCGGCCGGCAATGAGGCGCCGTCGGTGTGCACATAGACGATCTTCGCGCTGTGACGCTCGGCGCGGATGCCGGCGACGAGGGCCGGCAGGGACGAGTGGAGATCCGCGACGAGCACCGGCATGCCGCCGAGGTCCTCCGCGCCCTGCATCGTCGCGTAGTGCTCGCCCTCGGGGTCGTCGATCGCATCGACCATGGTCTGCATCGGCGTGTAGCGCGCCTTGACCATGTGGCCGGCGATCTCCTCCGGCGCGGGGAGCACATCCAGGCGTGCCACCACAAGGGCGTCCCCGCCGGTGCCGAGGCCGCGCCGCAGGGCGTTGGTGTTCAGCAGCACCGATTCGCCCAGGGCCGGGGTGCCGGTCAGCTCCGGATAGGCGATCGCCGACACGGTCTCCGCCTCCACAGAGGCATCCGCGCCGCGTCCGTCCCTCTCGATCTCGACCTGCAGGCGGTCCACCCCACGCCATGATGACCTCGAGCCGGTGACCGTTGCCCGTTCCCAGTGCAGCATGGGTCCAGCCTAGAGCCCTCGGAGCCCTTCGGCGGCTACGCTGGGCCGGTGGCCTCCAAGAGTGTGGAAAGACTTCTCAACGTCATCATGACGATCGGCTCGCGCCGCCGGATCGACCGCGCGAAGCTCTTCGCCGTGATCCCCGACTATGCGCGAGCGACCTCCGAGCAGGCCGCCGAGCGGATGTTCGAGCGCGACAAGGCGGCGATCCTCGAGCTCGGGCTCCCGCTGGTCACCGACCGCGACGTGCTCGACGAGAACACCGTCTACTACCGCATCGATGCCGCGGAGTCCGGCGCCGTCCTCGACCTCAGCACGCAGGAGTACACCGTGCTGCTGGCCGCGAGCCGCGCCTGGGACGATGCCGCCGCCGGGGGAGCGGCGCGCCGGGTGCGCTCGAAGCTGCTCAGCCTCGGTCACGACGCCGACCCGGATCTGCTGCGGCGCACCCCCCGAGGCGCGGTCGAGTCCCTGCCGGTGCTCTCGCCCCTGCTGGAGGCCGTCACCTCCGCCCGCTCCGTGAGATTCACCTATCGCGGCACCCAGGGTGCCCCGGCCGAGCGGTTCGTCGAGCCCTGGGTGGTCGGTGTCCACGACGGGCACTGGTACGTGCACGGCTGGGATCGCGACCGCTACGCGCCGCGCCTGTTCCGCGCCTCCCGCATCGAGTCGTTCCCGGTCGAGGGTCCTCCGGCCCTCGAGCCGCGTCCCGAGCGCACCGAGCTCGCGACCGTGCTGGACGCCCTGCAGGACAGCGACGACCGGGCCCGCGCCGTGCTCGAGGCGGCGCCGTTCAAGGCCCTCGCCCTGCGGGACCGGGCCGGAGCCCCGCTCGAGGCGACGCGCATCACGCTTCCCGACCTGCCTCGGCCCGCCGCCCGTCGGCTGCTGCTCGCGAACATCCGCTGGCTCGAGCTCGTGGAGCCCGCGGCCTGGCGCGCCGAGGTCGCCGAGGTGCTAGCGAACATCGCCGTGGCCCATGAGGGAGAGGGCGACACCTCCGGGATCGCGGCCGGCGCCGTGCGCACCGCGCCGCGGATCCGCACCACGCCCACCGGGAACGACACCCTCTCGAGGCTGATCTCCGAGGCGTCCTATGTGATGAGCCGCGGCGAGGTCGACCTCGACGAGCTGTCCTCCGCGCTCGGCATCTCCGAGAAGCAGCTGATCACCGACCTGCAGGTGCTCTTCGTCTGCGGGGACATGGGCACCGGCTGGGAGGACTTCATCGAGGCGGAGTGGGAGCACGGTGTGGTGCGCGTGCGCAACGCCGAGCCCCTGCGTCGCGCGCTGCGGCTGAGCGCCGTCGAGATCACCGCCCTGCTCGCGGGTCTGGCCGCCCTCGAGCCCTCGGCCGGGGACACCGAGGGGATCGTGGCCAGCGCTCGGGCGAAGCTGCTCGCCGGCGTGACCGAGCAGGCGAGATCCGTCGAGCCCGTCGAGCCGCCCACCCGCGCCGAGCTCGCCGAAGCCGCTTCTGTGGACGAGATGGCCTCCCGCACCGCAGATCGCGCCGAGTCGATCCTGGCCGCGGTCCAGCAGGCGATCCAGGCCGACGACAGCGCCGAGGAGGCTGTGGGCTCTCGGCTCACGATCCGCTACTCCTCGGTCGACCGCCCGGGCACCAGCGTGCGCCGGATCCGCCCGCTGCGGATCGAGACCGACGGGTCGCGCTCCTACCTGCTCGCCGATTGCGAGCTCGCCGGGGCGCAGCGCAGGTTCCGCCTGGACCGGATCGTCGAGATCCTGCCCGACGACACCCCGCAGGCCCGGCCGGATGCCGGGGAGGGACCGAGCCTCGGAGGCCGCCTGGACGGAGAGGTCTGGCTGCGCCTGGACCCGCCGGGGCAGTGGGTCGCCGAGTCCTTCGGCGCTGCCGAGATGCGCGACGGGGACGACGGCGTCCTCTATGCGCGGCTGGACCGTCCGGTCCGCGCAGCGCTCGTGGACGCGGTGCTGGAGTCCTCCGGAGCGGTCGAGGTGCTGTCCCCGGCCGATCTGAGAAACACGATCGTGACCGTGGCGCAGGTCGCGGGCGCACGTCACACCCAGCAATAGCCGTTACTCTGGAACGGCCCGCCGAGCGGCGGGCCGGCTCGCTCACCGAGCGGTCCGTCACGCGCCCCATCCACTGTGGGATGATGTGTGCGCCCGTGCAGATCGCGGCGCAGTTGAAAGGGAATTTCATGGGTATGTTCAAGAGCCCCTGGGCGATCGTCGTCGTCGTTCTGGTCGTCGTGCTGCTGTTCGGCGCCAACAAGCTTCCCGGTCTCGCACGCAACATGGGCAAGTCCATGCGCATCTTCAAGACCGAGGTCGAGGAGATGCGCGGGGACGACAAGAAGGACGAGGACGACGACATCGACGAGCCTCGTCGCTCCGCCCGCGACGACCGTCCCCGTGACGACCGTCCGCGTGATGACCGTCAGTACAATCCCCGCGACGAGGCCGAGCGCGAGCCCGTGCGCCCGCGCGAGGACGGCGACTCCTACCGTCGCGACTGAGCATCTCGTCGCACACTGACGTCATCGGGTCCGGGCGAGGAATCGCCCGGACCCTGAATGCTGGGAGGAAGCAGACCCGTGGCGAGTGATACGCAGGGACGTGAGCAGGACGCCAAGCGCCGCTCGCGCCGGGACCCCGAAGGCCGGATGGCTCTCGGGGAGCATCTCGTCGAACTCCGCAACCGCCTGGTGATCAGCGCGATCACCGTGCTGCTCCTCGCGATCGTCGGCTGGTTCGTCTTCCCCTGGGTGTTCGAGGCGTTGAAGCGACCCTTTGCTCTTGCCTCGGAACAGGGGCTCAAGGCCAACTTGAATTTCCAGAGCATCGGAAGCGGTCTCAGCGTCAAGCTCCAGATGTCGGCGTATGTCGGCTTGCTGCTCTCCTCGCCGATGATCATGCTGCAGATCTGGCTCTTCGTGATGCCGGGCCTGCATAAGAACGAGCGCAAGTACGCGGTCGGCTTCTTCGGCTCCGCGATCCCGCTGTTCTTCATCGGCTGCGCCGCCGGCTACTGGGCCGTCAACCAGCTCGTCCCCGTGCTCCTGAGCTTCACGCCGGATGCCGACCAGGTCGAGCAACTGATCACGTACGACGAGTACTTGAACATGCTCGTGAAGACGATGCTCGCGTTCGGCATCGCCTTCGTGATCCCGGTGGTCATGGTGCTGCTGAACTTCCTCGGCATCGTCCGCGGCAAGACGATGCTCAAGGCCTGGCGCTGGATCATCTTCCTCAGCGTCCTGTTCACCGCCATCATGGTTCCCACTCCCGAGCCGATCACCCTCCTGGCGATGTCCGCGGCCATGGCGAGCCTCTTCTTCGCCGCCATCGTCATCGCCCTCCTCCACGACCGCCGCAAGGGCGTGGATGAGGAGGACGAGCTCGACGACGACCAGGCGAGCAGCCTCGACGATGGCCCCTCCTCGCTCGATGAGGACGACGGCCGGTGAGCAGACTCCGGGTCGGGCTGCTCTCGAACCCGACAGCGGCCCTGGGCACAGCTCGACGGGTCGGCCGGCAGGTCGGCGACCTGCTGCGGCTCGCAGGGATCTCGGTCGTGGACCTCTCCGGTCCCTCCGCGCACGTGGCACGGGCCCGGGCGGAGGAGGTGCGCGATACTCTCACCGCCCTCGTGGTCGTCGGCGGCGACGGCACCGTCGCCCTCGGCGCCGAGATCGTCGCCGGCAGCCCCGTCCGCCTGGGGATCGTCCCGGCCGGCAGCGGCAATGATCTGGCTCGGGCCCTCGGCCTGCCCCTGAACGACCCGGAGGAATCCACCCGGATCCTCCTGCATGCCCTCTCGCGCCCCGTGGTCACGGTCGACGCCATCGAGGTGGTCTCCACCGGGGAGCACGCCCTGCCTCACCGCTCCATCGCGCTGGGCAATGTGAACCTCGGCTTCGACGCGCTGGTCAACGCCCGTGCCAACAGCTCCCAGCACTCCCACACCGTGCGCTACAAGACCGCCGTCCTGCGGGAGCTGCCCGCCTTCAAACCCTTCCCCTACTGGATCGAGGTCGACGGCGGCCCGCGCCAGGAACTCGACGCGTCGATCGTCACCATCAGCAACTCCGGGATCTTCGGCGGCGGGATGCGCATCGCCCCCCAGGCCCGCCTGGACGACAGCTCGCTCGAGCTGATCACGCTCGAGGGGATCGGCCGTGCCGAGCTGCTCAGATTCTTCCCGCGGGTCTTCCGCGGCACCCATACGTCCGTCCCCGGCTTCGCGATCCGACCAGTCCGCGAGGTCACGATCGGGCTGCGCCATGGACGAGCTCTGCGCGCCTACTCCGACGGGGAGGCCCGCACCCTGCTTCCCCTCACGGCCCGGATCCTGCCCGGGGCTGTGAGGCTCCTGGCCGATCTCACCCCGGAGGATGCCTCATGACCTCTCCCTCTGAGCAGTACGCCCGCTGGGCGGCGGAAAAGGAGCTCGCGGCTTCCGAGCTCGGCGCCTTCACCGACCGGTACGAGTTCGCGCTCGACGACTTCCAGCTCTCCGGATGCCGGGTCCTCGAGGGCGGCAGCTCCGTGCTCGTCGCCGCGCCGACGGGGGCCGGCAAGACGGTGGTCGGGGAGTTCGCCGTGCACCTGGCGATCGCGCACGGTCGCAAGGTCTTCTACACCGCTCCCATCAAGGCGCTGTCGAACCAGAAGTTCGGCGAGCTGGTCGACTGGCTCGGCCACGACCGGGTGGGCCTGCTGACCGGTGACACCTCGATCCGGCCCGATGCCGACGTCGTGGTCATGACCACCGAGGTGCTGCGCAACATGCTGTACGCCGGCTCGTCCCTGCTCGAGGGTCTCGGCTTCGTGGTGATGGACGAGGTGCACTACCTGGCCGATCGCCTGCGCGGACCGGTGTGGGAGGAGGTCATCATCCACCTCGACCGCTCGGTGCAGCTGGTGGCCCTCTCGGCGACGGTCTCCAACGCCGAGGAGTTCGGCGCCTGGCTGCAGGAGGTGCGCGGTGCCACCGAGATCGTCGTCTCCGAGACGAGGCCGGTGCCGCTGTGGCAGCACGTCGTCATCGGTGACGAGCTGATGGACCTCTTCGTCGACGCCGACGGGGAGGCCGTGGTCTCCCACGGCCCCGGCGTGCGCGGCGACCGGCAGGTCAATCCGGAGATCGAGCGGATCACCTCCTTCTCGCTCCCCGTCGACGAACGCTCCGGCGGCCCCCGGGGCCGGGCCCCCAGCGGCCGCAAGGGCACCCGGGGTCGGCACCGCCCGCGCGGCTCCGGCCAGCACAAGCCGCCGCATCTGCGCACAGGCGGCGGGCCCGGCAGCACTCACGGGAGCAATCGCCCGAGCACGGTCCCGCGGCCGGCCCGTCGGCCCGAGGTGATCGAGATGCTCGACGACGCCGACCTGCTGCCGGCGATCATGTTCATCTTCTCCCGGGCGGGCTGCGAAGGGGCGGTGCAGCAGTGCACGCGCGCCCGCCTGCGGCTGACCGACGAGACCGAGCGCCGCGAGATCCGCCGCGTTCTCGATGAGCGCCTGGACGGCATCGGCGTCGAGGATGAGGAGGTCCTGGGGATCCCCGCCTTCCGCCGCGCCGTGCTCGACGGCTACGCCGCCCACCACGCCGGAATCCTGCCTCTGCTCAAGACGGTGGTCGAGGAGCTGTTCGCCCGCGGCCTGCTCAAGGCCGTCTTCGCGACGGAGACCCTCGCGCTGGGCATCAACATGCCCGCGCGATCCGTGGTGCTCGAGAAGCTCGTGAAGTTCAACGGGGTCGAGCACGCCGACCTCACTCCGGGGGAGTTCACCCAGCTCACTGGGCGCGCGGGTCGCCGCGGCATCGACACGGAGGGGCACGCGATCGTGGTCGCGGGCGGCCGGTTCGACGCCCACGCCGTCGGCTCCCTCGCCTCCCGCCGCACCTATCCGCTGCGCTCCGCCTTCCGGCCCACGCCGAACATGGCGGTCAACCTCCTGGACCGCTTCGACCTCTCCAGAGCCCGCGAGACGCTCGAGACCAGCTTCGCCCAGTTCCAGACGGACCGCTCCGTGGTGGGCCTGGCGCGTCGCGCCCGCGAGCTCGAGGACACCGCAGAGTCCTATCGCGAGGCCGTCACCTGCGACCGGGGCGACCTCTCGGAGTATGCGGAGATCCAGGAGCGGATCACCGCGAGGGAGAAGACCCTCTCGCGGGCCCGCGCCGCCGCCGACGGCGACCGCACCCGGTCCGTGCTCGGCTCGCTGCACCGCGGTGACGTGATCGCGCTTCCCGGAGGCAAGCGCCGCGGCTACGCGGCCGTGCTGGGCGTGGACCGCCACGTGCTCGGCGGCCCCCAGGTCGATCTGCTCGACACCGAGGGCCGTCGGCGCAGCCTGCGACCCGGCGACGTCCCGTCCCCGCCCGCGGTCATCGACTCCCTGCGCCTGCCGAGCCAGGATTCGCTCGGCAGCGGCAAGGTGCGCAAGGACACCGCCGCCGCGCTGCGCCGGTCCCTGTCCGGGCGCGACGACCCTCGCCGCGAGGTCCGCGCCCGCGTCGACCGCACCCCGTCCACCGCCGCGAACGACGAGGAGCTGCAGCGGCTCAAGGCAGCTCTCGCAGAGCACCCCTGCGCCGACTGCCCGGAGCTCTCCTCCCATCTGCGCTGGGTGGGGCGCTGGCGCAAGGCCCGCCTCGATCTCAGCGGCGTGCAGCGCCGCATCGAGGGACGAACGAGCTCACTGGCCCGTCAGTTCGACCGGCTCACCGACCTGCTGCAGGAGCTCGGCTATCTGGAGCGCGAGGGCGAGGAGCTCGTCCCCACAGCCAGCGGCCTGCGGCTGCGGCACCTGTTCAGTGATCGGGATCTGCTGATCGCGGAGTGCATCGAGCACGGCGCCTGGCAGGGGCTGGACCCGGCCGGTCTGGCCGCGGTGGTCTCAGCGGCCGTCCACGAGGCCCGTCGGGACGACCGCGCCCCGGAGGCCATCGCGGACCCGGCGGTCGACGCCGCCCTGGCCGCGTCCGCCCGGATCGCCGCCGACCTGCAGGTCGCCCAGTCCCGCCACGGGCTCGACGCGACCCCGCCCCCGGATCCCGCGATCTCGGCGATCGTGCACCGCTGGGCCCGCGGCGACCACTTCGCCGCAGCCCTGAACGGGAGCGATCTGCCTCCCGGTGACTTCGTGCGCCATTGCCGTCAGGTCATCGACCTGCTGTCCCAGCTCACCTCAGACCAGCAGCTCGGTGCCGCGGCACGGGCGGCGATCGCGTCCGTGCGCCGCGGGCTGGTCGCCCAGGAGATCGATCGATGAGCTTTCTCCCAGGCGCGCACGACATCCTGGGGGACGTGACCGAGACCGACCGCGCCGCTCAGCCCATCCAGCCAGCCCAGCCCGTGCTCTACACCGGCATCGTGCTCTACAGCAACCAGGATCCCGAGGCCTCGGCGATGCTCGTCTCCGGCGGTCTGATCGCCTGGACGGGCCCCGAGGACACCGCCCGGGTGATCCATGACGATGCACAGATCGTCGATGCCACCGGCTGCCTGGTCACCCCCGGGTTCGTCGATGCCGCCGCCACTGCCGACGGCTCGGCGCCGGATCCGGGGATGGACGCTGACGCCGCCGCCCGTGGGATCGTGCTGCGACTGCCCGGTCCGACGGGGGAGCGCGACGGCGTGCGGGTCATCGCCCCGGCCACCGAGGACGCCGACTATCTCGACCTGGCCTCTGCCGGGGTCCCGGTCGCGTTCGGCTCCGCCGGTGATCCCGACGCCGCCGATCCGTGGGACTGGGTGCGCGGCGCCACCCGTCGGCCGCCCGCGGACCAGCGGATCAGCGACCGCGCCGCCTTCCTCGCGGCCTCCCGCGGAGGCCAGCGGGTCGCCGGCGCCCGGCATCCGGGCACCCTGCAGACGGGCATCGAGGCGACCTTCGTGATCTGGGAGCCGTGGGATCTCACCGTCCAGTCCCGTGCCGAACGGGTCGACTCCTGGTCCACGGATCCCCGTTCCCGCACGCCGCTGCTGCCGGACCTGGATCTGGGCACCCCTCGGGCACTGCGCACCGTGGTCGGGGGGCGGATCGTCCACGACCGGCTCGGGCAGGGGAGGGCATGACGCCGCAGCCCCGGGACGACGTCGATCCGACGCCCTGGCCCGCGGCGCTGATCTGCGGGGCGGCGGGCGGCCTGGCTGCACTGGCCGCCTTCCCGCCGTACGGGATGTGGATGCTGCTGCCCGTCTCGTTGGCCCTGCTCTCGGCGGCCCTGCTCACCCGGTCCGGGTGGGTCGCGGCGCTGGCCTCGCTCGCCTGGGGCGTCGCCTTCTTCGTCCCGCTGACGGCCTGGGCGAACACCTATGCCGGCACAGCGCCCTGGATCGCACTGGGTGTCTTCGAGGCCCTGTTCATCGTCCTGTTCGGCCTGCTGGCCCGCGTCGTGCTGGTGCGTCGCGGTCTGTGCCCCACCTCGGCGCTGGTGGTCTCCGCCCTCTGGGTCGGGGTCGAGACGCTGCGCAGCCACGCCCCCTGGGGCGGTCTGCCCTGGGGCGCCTCCGCCTTCGCCCTCGGCGACTCGCCGCTGCTGAACCTCGGTCCGTGGATCGGGATGGCCGGCCTCTCCTTCGTGGTCGCCTTCCTGGGGCAGATGATCCTGCACGGCGCGCTGTCGCTGCTGGGGCGTCGTCACCGCGGCCTGACCGGCTTCGCCGGCGTCTGGCCCTTCGCGCTGGCCGTCGCAGCGATCCTGGCGACCGTCGTGGTCCCGCACCCCGTCAACCGCGCCCCGGTGGACCGGCCCACGATGACCGTCGCCGGGATCCAGGGCTCCATGGAACGGATCGATCCCGCCACGATGGTCATGCCGGACGACGTGTTCGAGAACCATCTCGCCACCACCCGCACCCTGATCGAGTCGACCTCCCTCGAGGGCCGGCAGCTGGACCTGATCGTCTGGCCCGAGGACTCCACCGGCTATGACCCCCGGCAGGATCCCTGGATGGCGGACCAGCTGACCGCGGCCGCGGCCGACGCCGGAGCCCCCGTCCTCATCGGCACCCAGGCCGCGGTCGGGGAGTCCGAGCGCCTGAACCAGTCGGTGCTCTACACCTCCGACGGATCCACCCCGTACGCCTACTCCAAGCGGCACCCCGTGCCCTTCGGCGAGTACATCCCGTCCCGCGACTTCTTCCGGACGCTGTCCGACAAGGTCGATCTCGTCGCCCGCGACATGATCCCCGGCGAGGAGGTCGGGGTCATGGGCATGGGCGAGCTCGGCGTGGGAGAGGACTCCGTCGGCGTGCTGATCTGCTTCGAAATCGCCTACGACAACCTGGTCACCGACGCCGTCCACTCCGGCGCCGAGGTGATCGTGGTCCAGTCCAACAACGCCCTCTTCGGCGATTCCCACGAGGCGATCCAGCAGCTCGCCGAGGCGAAGGTGATGGCGGTGGTCTCCGGCCGCAGCGTCGTCCACGTCTCGACCGTCGGCCAGTCCGCGATCTTCACCCCCGAGGGCCGACGGCTGGACTTCGTGGGTCATTGGGAGCAGGGTGCGGTCCTCGCCGACGTGCCTCTGCGCACCGGGATCACCCCGGCCGTCGCCGGCGGCCCCTGGATCGCCGTGGGGATCTCCGCCCTCGGTCTCCTCGGCCTGCTGGGCGCCCTCTCCGGCCGACGACGCGCGCTTGCCCCGGCCCCCGCCCGCCGACGCCCGAGGAGCTGACCGTGCGACCCTCCACCGCCCCGCTGCCGCCCACCCTCGTCGTGATCCCCACCTATGACGAGCGCGAGGCGCTGCCCGGCACGCTCGCCCGACTGCGCGCGGCGGTGCCCGCCGCCCATGTGCTCGTCGTCGACGACTCCTCGCCCGACGGCACCGGGGACTGGGCCGATGACGTCGCCGCCCGGGACGAGAACGTCCACGTCCTGCACCGCGCGGGCAAGGAAGGTCTCGGACCCGCTTATCTGGCCGGCTTCGCCTGGGGTCTCGAGCGGGGCTACGAGCAGCTCGTCGAGATGGATGCGGATGCCTCCCACCGCCCCGAGCAGCTGCCGTCCCTGCTCGAGGCCGTGCGGCGCGGGGCGGATCTGGCGATCGGTTCGCGCTGGATGCCCGGCGGCCACGTGCACGACTGGCCGCTGCGCAGACTGCTGCTCTCGCGCGGGGCGAACGTCTACGTGCGGGCGGCGCTGGGGCTCGGGGTCCGCGATGCGACCGCAGGCTTCCGGGTGTTCCGGGCCGAGCTGCTGCAGGGGCTCGTGCACGGCGACGTCGCGTCCCAGGGGTACTGCTTCCAGGTCGACATGACACGTCGGGCCCGGGCCGCGGGAGCCGTGATCAGCGAGGTGCCCATCGATTTCGACGAGCGCACCGAAGGGGCCAGCAAGATGTCCCCGCGCATCGTGCGCGAAGCGCTGGTGCTGGTCACGCTCTGGGGACTCTCACACCGCACCCAGCAGGCTCTGAACCTCCTGCGTTAATCTGGGTGACCCCGAGAGCCACAGGAAGGGATCTCGTATGAGCACCGCACCGGGCGCCGCCCCTCGCCCCACCGCAGAGACCTCCGGGTCCACCCGCAGCAGCTCGCGCTGGGGAAGGCTGCTCCCCGCCGCGATCGTCGTGCTGGGCCTGCTCGAGCTCACGATCCTCGTGCTCATCGGCGTCAACACCAGCCTGTGGTGGTCGGTGCTGATCATCGCTATCGGGTGGGTGATCGGCGTGGCCCTGCTGGTCGCCGCCGGACAGCAGTCCTTCGTCCGGCTGCGCTCCCTGGTGCGGGCCGTGCGTGGTCACGGGGACATCCAGGACCACCTCTCGCGCCCCGCCTTCACGCTGCTCTCGGCCGTGTTCTTCTTCTTCCCCGGGATCCTCACCGATCTCATCGGACTGGTGCTGCTGGTGACCCCGGTGCAGCGCAGGTCGGTCGCGGCGATGGGCCTGGGCGGCGGATCCGCCGGTGCGCGCAGGGTGCTCTACCGCCGCTCCGGGGAGGGAGTCATCGACGGGGAGATCATCCTGAACGCACAGAAACCGCCGCGCGGCGGCGACGACAGCACCCCGCCGACCATCTCGCAGGGCTGACTGCCCGCACCGGACAGAGCACAGCGCCCCCGCTCCGCCATCACGGCAGGAACGGGGGCGCTGTCCGTGCAGCGTCTCAGAGGTTGCGGCGCTGGTGCAGCTTGCCGGCTCGCAGGAGCGCGAGACGCTGATCGAGGAGCACCTGCAGGTCCTCCTCGCTGCGACGCTCGAGCAGCATGTCCCAGTGGGTGCGGATGGGCTTGCCGGGCTTCAGCTCCGGGCGCTCGTGGTCACGCAGCAGCGCGGAGGCGCCGCAGCGGCACTCCCAGACGGCCGGGACATCCGCCTCGACCGAGAAGGGGAGGACGATCGTGTGTCCGTTGGGGCAGTCGTAGACCGACTCCTGACGGGGTGCGGCGAGGACGCCTTCGTCGGTCTCCATGGAGAGGGAGCCCAGTCGGGTGCCTCGGAGGCTGCGGCTGTTCATGCGGTTCTCGCTTCCTGCCGGGGGATGGTGGTGGGCGGGCGGGGTCCCGCCCGATGAGGTCTATGGGGTGACAACGCCCGAGGGCCCGGAAATGTTCCGCGGTGTCGAGGAGCGCTCACTCGCCGTCGATCAGCTCGGAGAGCAGATCGACACGATTGCTGATAATACCATCCACCCCGTTGACCAGGAGATTCCGCATGGTCACAGGGTCATCGACGGTCCACACATGCACCTCGCAGCCCGCGCGATGGGCGGCGGCGACGTTGGCCGCGGTGACGATCGGCAGCCCCTGGTAGCTCTCGGGCACCTGGAGCGCCGCATAGGGGGCCAGGAGCCGCCGGATGAGAGCATCCGGGGCCTCGGCGGCCCGGGCGGCCAGGAAGGACGCGATGACGGGGCGCGCCGGGCTCCGCACCGGAAGGATCCCGGTGGCGGCCTGCACGGTCCGCACCGTGCGGCGCACGACGGCGTGGTCGAAGCCGGCGATGCACACGCGGTCGGCGCTGCGCGTGCGGGCGATCGCCGCGACGGCCGGTCCGATCGCAGAGGCCGCCTTGACATCGATGTTGATCGGCACGTCCCGGAAGGTCCCAAGCACGTCCTCGAGCATCGCGAGGGGCTCGTCCCCGCTCAGGCGCACCGCCCCAGCCTCGGCGGCGGTGAGCTCGTCGATCCGTCGCTGATCCCCGGCAAGGCGGGCCAGGTCCTCGTCGTGCACGGCCAGGGCCAGTCCGTCGGAGGTGGCGCGAGTGTCTGTCTCGAGCATGTCCGCGCCGGCGGCCAGGGCCGCCTCGAAGGCGCGCAGGGTGTTCTCGGGGACGTCCAGCGCGAGTCCGCGATGGGCGATGCGGCGCGGTCGGGGTCCGGGCAGGAACCGGGAACCGGGGGCCGGGGGACGATCACCCGTCCCGGTGGTCGATGAGTGCATCTTCTTCCTCCTCGTCCTGACCGCGCGGCCGAGAATGGGCGGCCCGGCGCGGTCGATGATCGGTGGTGGTGCGGGCAGGAGCACCCTCGTCTGCGGTGCCGTCGGCGCTCGCGCCCTCGCCCTCGGCCTCGTCCAGGTCCTGGATCGTGCGCCGCGTGCGATAGATCAGCGCCGCCGGGAAGAACAGGGCGAAGATCCACCATTGGAACGCATAGGAGAGGTGGGGGCCGAGCCCGGTCTCGGGGTCCGGCAGCGCCGCGGGCCGCGGGTCGGACGGATCCTCCGCCTCGAGGTCGCCGTACGCGCCGCGGACGAGGGTCCCGTCGTGCTCCGGCAGCAGGCCGTCGATCTGCGGAGGGTTGACGGAGTGGACCTGGCCCGGGGGGATCTCCCGGTCCAGCGTCGGCTCCGCGGGCCGCAGCCGCACGGTGATCTCCTGCTCGCCCTCGGGGACCGGTGGTGCGGAGACGGGCTCGGAGACATCTCCCTGGGAGTTCACCCAGCCGCGCACGACGAGCAGGGTGGTCCCGTCCTCGGTGCGGTAGGGCACCAGCTGCCAGAAGCCGACCTGGCCGTCGAGCTGGCGGTTGCGCACGTACAGCAGGCACTGCGCATCGGTGCAGTAGCTGCCGCGGAGGGTGACCGGGGTCCAGTCGTCCTCCGGGGCGAGCGCCGACTCCGGGGAGGGGAGGACGTCCTGGAGAGGCACCGGCTCCGCGTCGAAGTTCGCGTGGATGACGTCGGCGACATCGCGCTTGTGCTCGAAGCGCCCGAACTGCCAGAACCCGAGGCCGATGCAGAGCGCGGAGGCGAGCAGCACGGCGAGCACGGCGAACAGGGTCTCACGGCTGACGAGGACGCGCCGGAGGGTGGAGCGTCGGGTCATCCGAGGACCGGCGCATCCGTCGCGCTCCCGGCGGCGAGCATCGAGACCTCGTGGATCCCGTGGTCCATGAACCCGGCGGATTCGGCGATCCTGCCCGGGAGGTCCTCGATCGCGAAGTCGACCAGCAGCACGAACATCACGGCGGTCAGCGCGGCGAGCACGAAGCCGAGGGCGGTCACCGTGATCGTCACGCCCAGGCGGAGCTTCGGGCGGTTCCTGACCGGCTTCGCCGGCGGGAAGCCGTAGTCCTCGTCCTCGAGATGGTTGTCGGACCACATGCCGGGGTTGATCACGGAGACGGGATAGGTCTCCACCCGCTCCCGGGGCCGGGCGCCGCTGGCCGGGACGTCCTCGGAGTCCAGCAGCGGAGAGCCGCCGGTTCCCTCAGCGGCCTCCGGCACCCACAGCCGCCACCCGGCCGGGATCGGGCCCCAGGTGTACTGGGGTCGGAAGTCCGCCGGCGGGTTCCATCCGTCATGCGGTGGTTCCGGCCAGTTCGGCGGGGGGTTGAAACGCTGGGTCACGCAGGGATGTCCCAGGTGTACACGTCGACGTAGTTGTCGTACTGGAGCGTGTTGCCCCCGGCTCGCACGAAGTCGTAGAGGAGGACGATGGTGTAGGTCTCGCCCTTCGTGAACTCGTAGCTCGAGTCGTAGTCGCGACCCGAGTTCGCGAGCCCGTAGCTCTCCGAGGATTCGTCCACCGCGCCGCCGTACGGGGTCATCACCTGGAAGTAGTAGGCCGGGAACGCCATCTGGCCCTCGGTGACGGTCAGCTCGGCGGTGACGACGAGGTACTCGCCGTTCTTCGCCTTCTCGACGGTGCCGCCGTAGCTGCTGGGGAGATCCTCGGCCTTCTTCCATTCCGTCTGGACGGCGAGGCTCCCGGAGCCGTTCTCTCCGGTGATCTCCTTCGCCTCGGCGGCATCACCGATCGCGGGCAGGTCAGTGGTCGGCTCCGGCGAGACCGGCTCCTCGGAGTCGGAGGTGCTCTCCTCCTCGGGAGTGGTCTCCTCCTGGGAGGTGGTGGTCTCCCCGTCACCGCCGGCGGTCTTGGAATCGTCGCGGAACAGGAAGATGCCGCCGACGACCGCGACGATCAGCGCGACGACGAGGAACAGCACGATGCAGCCGACCCACCAGAAGCGGGCGATCGCCCCCTTCTTGGGAGCCTCCCCGGTGGCGGTGGTGGCGGTCCACCCCGAGTCCGTCGCCGGGCTGCCCGCCATCGAGTTCGCGGAATCCTGGCCGAACGCGGGTGACGCCGGGTAGTCGGACCCGGAGGGAGTGCCATAGCCCTGGTGCTGCTCGTCGTATCCGGCCGTCTGCGCGGACGCCGGGGACCCATAGGGGGCAGGGGACCCGTACGGAGCGGGCGCAGCGGTCCCGTACGGCTCAGCGTCCGCCACCGGCTCCGCCGACTCGTACGGGGCCTGCTGGGCCAGATCGGCCTCGAGGTCCGGTCCCGGGTACTCATCGGTCGCAGGAGCCTCAGCGTCCTGTGCAGAAGGATCCTGCTCGGGAGCGCCCGAGACCACGGTCCCGGCCTCCGATGCGTCCTGGGCGGCCTCCGCCTCCTGAGACGGCGACGGGACGGGCTGCTCGTCCTCCGGAGCGGAGGAGATCACGGTGCCGTCGTCGGAGTCGTCGGAGTCCGGCATGTCCTGGGGCTCAGCATCCTCCGGCACGGACGGCTGCTGCGCCGGCCCGGCGGCAGGCGCCTGATCCTCCTCCTGGATCCAGAAGTTCCAGCCCTCCGGCGCGGGTCCCCACGACGGATCCGGCTGCCATCCCGGGGGCGGGCTCCATGAGGCGTCGTCGATCTGCCAGTTCGGCGGAGGATTGAAACGGTAAGCCATCTGGATAGCACCTTCCGAGGCTGAAGTTCGTGGCCGGGCTTCCCCCCAAGGATCCCGGTGTGGTCTTGCCCGTATCGTAGAGCACTGCGGCCTGCCGAGACTGCATGGTGCATCTCGGGGCCCACCCCACGAAAAGTTCTCCGCAATCCCGCAAGGAGCCCAGATGTCCGACGCCATCACCGAGCCGCGCAGTGTCCTGATCACGGGAGGCAGCCGGGGAATCGGCTACGCCATCGCCGAGGAGTTCCTGCGCCGTGGCGACAAGGTCGCGGTCACCAGCCGCTCCGGGCAGGGCGGCCCTGAGGGCGCGCTCACCGTCGCCGCGGAGGTCACCTCCGGCGAGAGCCTCGACGCCGCGGTCAAGGCCGTCGAGGAGGCTCACGGGCCGATCGAGGTGCTCGTCGCCAACGCCGGGGTCACCGATGACCAGCTGCTGCTGCGGATGAGCGACGAGTCCTTCGAGACCGTCCTGGACACGAACCTCACCGGGTCCTTCCGCACCGTCAAGCGGGTCATCAAGTCCATGATGCGCAAGAAGAAGGGGCGCATCGTGCTGATCGGCTCGGTGGTGGGCCTCTACGGCTCGCCGGGACAGGTCAACTATGCGGCGTCCAAGGCCGGTCTGCTCGGCATCGCCCGGGCCACCACCCGGGAGCTGGGTTCGCGCGGCATCACCGCGAACGTCGTCGCCCCCGGCTATATCGACACCGAGATGACCGCGGCGCTGGCTGAGGACGTGCAGGCCTCCTACAAGAAGGCGATCCCGGCCGGTCGCTTCGCCGACCCCGAGGAGGTGGCCCGCGTGGTGGCCTTCATCGCGAGCGACGAGGCGTCCTACATCTCCGGTGCCGTGATCCCCGTCGACGGCGGCCTCGGCATGGGACACTGATCCGGTTCCCCGGTCCGAGGACCGCACCCCACAACGAAGGCGTGAACGTACCCCCATGTCATCTTCCGACCCCGCCAGTCGCCTCCTGCTGCTGATGCGTCACGGCAAGGCGGACGCCGGCTCCGGACAGCCGGACCACGAGCGTCCCCTCGCCGAGCGCGGGCTCACCCAAGCACGACTGGTGGGGGAGTACCTCGCCTCTCAGAACGTGCACCTGGCACAGGTCCTCGTCTCCGACTCGCTGCGCACCACGCAGACCTGGCAGGCCGTCCTCTCGCAGATGCCGGGCTTCGACGGCGCCGTGTCCTTCGAGGACGAGATCTACCTCGGCGGGGTCGGCGAGGTCGTCAACCTCCTGCACGGGGTCGACGACCAGCACGGCGCCGTGATGGTCATCGGCCACGAGCCGACGATGGCCTCGCTCATGGCACTGATCGGCGACGACGACTCCGATCCCGGATCCGTCGCGCAGGCACGGCTGGGCATGCCCACCGGCGGCATGGGAGTGCTCTCGGGACGCCTCGAGCACTGGTCGGACCTCGGGGAGGACTCCCTCACGCTGCACACCATCGTGCGCCCCTGAGAGGTCCTCTCAGCGGGCCGCGGCGAGCAGGTGCGGCCAGGCGTCCAGCAGGGACTCCCCGTCGAGGGCCACGTCGGCCACCTCGCGCAGGGTCGGCTTCGCCCGGAAGGCGATCCCGGTCCCCGCGGCCTGCAGCATCTCGCGGTCGTTGGCGCCGTCGCCCATGGCGACGATCCGTGCGGCGGGGACGTCGTAGGTGGTGGCCAGCTCCTCGAGCATGCGCCGCTTCGCGGCGCCGTCGATGATCGGGCCCGACACCTTCCCGGTGAAGTGGCCGTCCACGATCTCGAAGCGGTTCGCGAGCACATGATCGATGCCGCTGTTCGCGGCCAGCTCGTCGATCACCTCGTGGAATCCTCCGGAGACGAGAGCCGTGATCCAGCCGTCGGCCTTCGCACGGCGCACCAGCTCGAGCACTCCCGGCGTGGGCACCAGCACTTGGCGCACCTGCTCCAGGACCGACTCGTCGAGCCCCTCGAGCAGCGCGACCCGGGCGCGCAGCGACTGCGCGAAATCGAGCTCCCCGCGCATCGCGGCGGTGGTGATCTCCTCGACCTGATCACGCACCCCGGCATGCTCGGCGACGAGCTCGATGACCTCCTGGGTCAGGAAGGTCGAATCGACGTCGGAGACCAGCAGCCCGGTGACCGCCGGGCTGCCGGATGCTGCGGCGGTCACGGTTCGAGGACCGTGCCCTTGCCGATCACGGTGATCCCGGAGTCGGTGACCACGAAGCCGCGGGCCCGGTCCTTCGCGACGTCCAGACCGATCTGGGTGCGCGGCGGCACCACGACGCCCTTGTCGATGATCGCGCGGTGGATCTGGCAGTGGCGGCCGATGGACACGTCGTCCATGATCACCGAGTCCGAGATGCTGGACCAGGAGTTCATCCGCACCCCGGGGGAGACCACCGAGTTCGACACCTGGGCCCCGGAGATGACCACTCCGGGCGAGATCAGGGAGTCCACCGCCGTGCCCACACGGCCCGGGCCGGCGTGCACGAACTTCGCGGGCGGCTCGTTGCGGTGGCCGGTGTAGGTGGGCCAGTCATAGTTGTAGAGGTTGAACACGGGGTGGATCGAGATCAGATCCATGTGCGCCTCGTAGAACGCGTCCAGCGTGCCGACGTCGCGCCAGTAGTCGCGGTCGCGGTCGGTGGAGCCGGGCACGACGTTGTGGATGAAGTCGTAGACGCCGGCGGAGTCCTGGTCCACGAAGTAGGGGACGATGTCGCCGCCCATGTCGTGCTTGCTGTCGTCGTCCTCGGCGTCGCGCGTGACGGCCTCCATGAGGGCGTCGGCGGTGAAGACGTAGTTGCCCATCGACGCGAGGACGGAGCCGGGATCGTCGGCGAGCCCCTCGGTCACCGTCGGCTTCTCGACGAAGGCCTTGATCGTGGTGGGGTCTGACGGATCCGTCTCGATCACGCCGAACTGGTCGGACTGCTCGACCGGCTGGCGGATCGCGGCGACCGTGCAGGCCTTGCCGGATTCGATGTGCGCATCGACCATCTGGGAGAAGTCCATGCGGTAGACGTTGTCGGCGCCGACGACGACCACGTACTCCGGCTTCTCGTCATGGATGAGGTTCAAGGACTGGTAGATCGCGTCCGCAGAGCCGCGGAACCAGTGCTTGCCCATGCGCTGCTGGGCGGGCACCGGGGCGACGTAGTTGCCCAGCAGCGAGCTCATGCGCCAGGTCTGCGCGATGTGCTTGTCCAGCGAGTGCGACTTGTACTGGGTCAGGACGACCATCCGGAGATAGCCGGAGTTCGCGATGTTCGACAGCGCGAAGTCGATCAGGCGGTAGATGCCCCCGAACGGCACAGCGGGCTTGGCCCGGTCGAGGGTCAGCGGCATCAGCCGCTTCCCCTCACCGCCGGCGAGGACGATGGCGAGGACCTTTTTGGACGACATAATGCGAGGATAGACCAGACGTGGCACTGGTCACGCCCCCTCGGGGATTTTCGGACGCTCGCTGGAAGCCTGAAGCACGAAGGAGTCGGACATGCGCGTGGATCTGTTGACGAAGGAGTACCCGCCCGAGGTCTACGGAGGTGCCGGGGTGCACGTCGCCGAGCTGACCCGGGTGCTGCGCCCGTCCATCGACGTGCGGGTCCGGGCGTTCGGAGCGGAGCGTGAGGAGGAGGGCACCTCCTCCTACAGCGCGCCGGCCGAGCTCGAGGGCACCAACGCCGCCCTCTCGACGCTGGGCACCGACCTGCTCATGGCGGCCGACTGCGCCGGGGCGGACCTCGTCCACTCCCACACCTGGTACGCGAACTTCGCCGGGCACATGGCCTCGCTGCTGCACGGGGTGCCGCACGTGCTCTCCGCGCATTCGCTCGAGCCGCTGCGTCCCTGGAAGGCCGAGCAGCTCGGCGGCGGCTACCGCGTGAGCTCCTTCGCCGAGCGCACCGCCTATGAAGGGGCGGCCGGCGTCATCGCCGTCTCCGGCGGCATGCGCGAGGACATCCTGCGCGCCTATCCCTCGGTCGACCCCGACAAGGTCCATGTTGTCCACAACGGGATCGACATCGAGGAGTGGTCCCCGAACCCCGAGACCTCCGCCCTGACCTCGCGAGGCATCGACCCGGACGCTCCCACGATCGTCTTCGTCGGCCGGATCACCCGTCAGAAGGGCCTGCCCTACTTCCTGCGCGCCGTGCGCGAGCTGCCCGCCGACTACCAGGTGGTGCTCTGCGCCGGCGCCCCGGACACCCCGGAGATCGCCGCGGAGGTCGACGGCCTCGTCGGCGAGCTCCACGCCGAGCGCGGCAACGTACACCTGATCACCGAGATGCTGCCCCGCCACGAGCTCACCCAGATCCTCACCCACGCCACCACCTTCGTGTGCCCCAGCGTGTACGAGCCGCTGGGCATCGTGAACCTCGAGGCGATGGCCTGCGGCACCCCGGTGGTCGCCTCCGCCACCGGCGGCATCCCCGAGGTCGTGGCCGACGGGGAGACCGGCTACCTGGTGCAGCTCGAGCAGGTCACCGACGGCACCGGCACGCCGGTCGACCCCGACCGCTACGTCGCGGACCTCACCGCGGCGCTCGTGAGGATGGTCTCGGACCCGGAGCGGGCCCGCGAGATGGGCGAGGCCTCCCGGCATCGCGCCGCCGAGCACTTCTCGTGGACCTCGATCGCCGAGCGCACGCTCGAGGTCTACAGGACGGTCATCGCGCAGGGCGTCTGATCAGGAGGCGATCCGCTCGACGGCCTCGATGAGCGCCCCGCGGGCGACATCGTGCAGCTCGTCGAGCAGCCCGCGCCGGGCGAGCGCCTCGGCCAGGTGCACGGTGTGCCCGTGCCCGTCGTCGATCTCGGACCGGGTCAGCAGGAGAGTGCGCGCGGCGAGCACCAGCAGATGCGCGTCCCCTGCGTCGACATGGCGGGGGAGAGCCGTCGAGATCCAGGTGGCCGGGATCCTGGCCGGCTCCACCGGCTCGTCCGGCACCAGATCCAGCTCGATGCTGCCGTCGGCCGCCCGGCGCAGCGCACGCAGCAGCTCCTCGCGGGCATGACCGGAGCTGGCCGCCGGCGGGACCTGAGTGCCCACGGGCGCGGCGTGACGTACCCAGCTCACCGCGTTCATGCTCCCGCTTGGATGCCCCACGGGCGTGACGACCGGGATCAGCGTGTGGTCCGCGATCCCGGCGGCGGTCACCACGATCGCCGATTCCGCCTCGATCGCGGCAGGTATCGCCGCCGGCGGGCCGACGAGGCCGGCGATGCGACCGGGCGCGGGGAGCGCCAGGCGCAGCTGGGCGAGGGGGAGCCGGCGCAGCCCGGTCATCCAGTCGAAGAGGTCCACCCCCTCGTCGCCGGGTCCGCTGCGGCCCACGCCGTAGCTCATGTCGGCGGCGTCGTCGGGCCCGAGGTCACCGTGCAGATAGGTCGAGGCCCACAGGGCCAGCACCGCGGCCCGGGGCAGCGCGACGAGGTCCCTGCCGGCGGCCGCCTCGCTCACGCGGCCCCGTCCGCCGCCGCGACGAACACGGCCTCGCGCTCTGCGGTGTCGACGGAGTCGAGGCGCACCCGCACCACCTCGCCCAGCGCCGCATCCATCGGCACCCAGGCGGTGACCGGGGGCTCGGAGAGCTGGACCTCGACGCGGGTGGGCGTGCCGTCGTTCCCGTCCTTCGCCGGACTCGCCTCGCGCCGCTCGATCACGGTCGCCTCGAAGGTCTCGCCCGTCCAGGCGGCGAGCGCCGCGGCCTCCACCAGGTCGATGGCCCGGCGCTCGAGATCGCCGGACCGGGCCCCGGTGACCCGCATCGCCTCGGGGATCTCGGCGAGCGCGGCGAGCAGCTCGGCCGAGGGCTCCGTGCCCTGCACATGGGCGTGGCACACGAGCAGCACGAAACGATCCACGAGCCGCCGCAGGGGCGCCGTCGTATGCGCATAGGGAGCGGCGATCGCGGCCTGCTCCGGATCCTCCGGGACCTCCTCGGCGCTCGTGAACGCCGCATACGAGGCGCCGCGGAAGAGTGCGGTGGCGTGGTTGAGCAGCGCGAGATGCGCCGGCTCGTGCCAGTCCAGCGACCGCAGGAAGTCCCCGTAGGCCTGGTCGGTCGCCCACGGGATGCCGAGCACCTCGGCCTGACGGCGGAAGCGGTCCACGGCGCTGTCCTCAGCGGGCGGCATGGTGCGCAGGATCCCGGAACCGTGCTCGAGCATCAGCTGCGCCGCGGCCATCCCGGTCATCAGCGAGATCTGGGCGTTGGCGTCCTCGATCGGTCGGGGTCGGCGCCAGGTCAGGCGCACGTGGTCGCCGTCGGCGACGACCTCCTGCTCGGGCACGTTCAGGCTCGCCCCGCCGCGGGCGGACTCCAGCTGCGCGCGTAGTGCTCCGATCTCCTGCAGCAGGACCATCATCGGGTGGCCGTTCCCGTGCTCGAGATCCTCCTGCACCTGGTCATAGGCGAGCTTCTCGACCGAGCGCACCTGCGAGCGCTCGAGGTCGATCGTCCGCACCTCGCCGGCGGCGTCCAGGTCCAGGACCCACACGAAGGCAGGGGAGGACTGGTCGGGGAGCAGGGAGGCGACTCCCTCGGAGAGCACCTCGGGGTGCAGGGGGATGCGCCGGTCCGGGAGGTACAGGGGCTCCCCACGACGGCGCGCCTCCTGGTCCAGGGCGCTGCCGAGATCGACGAACCAGGGAACATCCGCGATCGCATAGAGCACGCGGAACCCGTCGTCGGTGCGTTCGAGGTGCATCGCCTGGTCGAGGTCGGTCGAGCTGGCGGGGTCCAGGGTCACGAAGGGCACCTCGGTGCGGTCCGTGCGCGCGGAGCTGTCGAGCTGCCGGCCGGCGGCCTGCTCTGCCTCGGCGAGGACCCCGGCGGGGAAATCGAGCGGGATCTCGTCCGCGGCGGCGGCCAGGAGGGCGTCGATCCCCTCGCGGATCACGTCGGCGGCGACCGATCCTCGCGGGGCGGTCAGGGACACGGGGCGGTGCGACACTACGGCCTCCTGGAGGGGTGGTTCGGGCCCGGCCAGCTTACGGGGATCGAGCGGGCGAACGGGAAGGGTCCAGGAGGTCACAGCACGGCGAAACCTGAGGCCTCCCGAGGATTTCCTGGGCATTCCCGGGACGGGATCTCCGCAGGCCGATAGCGTTCCGGAGGCGCCAGCGAGCGCTCTCCCGATCCCCGACCTCGTGAAGGACCTCTCGTGCCGCTCCATCCCGGCTCACGCATCCGCCTCCTCACCGCCGCGATCGCCGCCGTCGGGGTCCTCGTCACCGGTCCAGCACTGGCCGAGGTCCCCGCGGCGAAGGACGGCTCCGGTCTGCAGCTGGACACCGCCTCCAGCGCGCCGGATCTGGTGACCGGCGGCGACGCCCTGATCGAGATCTCCTCCGAGCACAACGTCCCGCACGACCGCGTGGAGGTCACCCTGAACGGGGAGGACGTGACCTCGGCCTTCACCTGGGACGAGAACCGCGAGGTGCTGGTCGGCCGCGTCGACGGCATGGACCTGGGCGAGAACCTGCTGCGCGCCGCGCTCCCGGGGCAGGCCCGGGGCGCCGACGAGCTCACGGTGATCAACCATCCGGACGAGGGACCTCTGTTCAGCGGCCCCCACGAGCAGCCCTTCGCCTGTGAGACCCAGGATTTCGAGGTGCCCGGCACCGACGAGACGCTCGGCGAACCGCTCGACGAGAACTGCTCGATCGAGGACCGCGTCGATCACGTCTACTACACGACTGCCGGCACCTGGGAGGCGTTCCCCGAGGACGCCACCGACTACCCCGACGACCTCGCGCGCACCACGACCGACGAGGAGATCGAGGTGCCGTTCATCGTGCGCCTCGCCCACGGCACCGCCAACCGCGGCATCTTCCAGCACGCCGCGCTGCACGATCCGCTCACGGAGGACCCGGTGACCCCGGCGGCCCGGCCCGCAGGCTGGAACGGCGAAGTGGTCTACACCCTCGGCGGCGGATGCGTGGACGGCTGGTACCGCCAGGGGCCGACGACCGGCGGGGTGCTCGACCCGCGGGTGCTGTCGAAGGGCTACGCCATGGTCTCGTCGTCCCTGAACGTGTTCGGCAACAACTGCAACGATCTGCTCACCTCGGAGACCGCCCAGATGACGAAGGAGGAGTTCATCGAGACCTATGGCCGCGACGACTTCACCATCGGCCTCGGGGCCTCGGGAGGCTCGTACCAGGGCCACCAGGCCGCGGACAACTACCCCGGGATCTTCGACGGCATCGTCGTCGGCGCCTCCTTCCCGGAGGTCGGCTTCGGCACGATCGATTCCATCACCGACGCCCGACTGCTGCAGAACTACTTCGCGGGCGGCGCCGACGTCGACTGGACGCAGGAGCAGAAGCGACAGGTCACCGGGTTCCAGACCCTCGCCACCATGGACAACGTCTCCGGCGGCGCGCTGCGCATCGATCCGCGCGAGTTCTGCCCGCCGACCCTGCCCCAGGAGCAGCGCTACGACCCCGAGACCAATCCGACCGGGGTGCGCTGCGACGTCTACGACCACACCGCGACCATCTACGGCACCGACCCGGCCACGGGCTTCGCACTGCGGCCGCTGGACAACGTCGGCATCCAGTACGGGCTGGCCGCACTGGCCGACGGGACCATCGACGTCGAGCAGTTCCTCGACCTCAACGACGCCATCGGGGGCTACGACCAGGACGCGAACTTCCGCCCTGAACGCTCCGTCGCCGACCTCCCCGCCGTCGAGGCCGCCTATCGCACGGGGCGCCTGACCGATGGCGGCCAGGGACTCGCGAGCACCCCGGTCATCGACTACCGCGCCTACGCCGACGAGAAGCCGGCGGGGGACATCCACATCAGATATCACACCAGCTCGATGCGGGAGCGCCTGCGCGACGCGAACGGCTCGATCGAGAACCACGTCAGCCTGCTCGAGGACGACCGGTACGGCCTGTTCTCGACCAAGAGCCCGCTGCTGATGCACGCCCTGACCGAGATGGACGCCTGGCTCACGGAGCTCGAGCCGACGGACGACCTCCAGGACCGGCCCACGCTCACGGAGATCGGAGCGGCTCGCCCGGACTCCCTCGTCGAGGGCTGCATGGATCAGGGCGACGAGCCCGAGTTCCACGCGATGACCCTGGACCGCGATCCCGCCTCCGCGTGCGAGCAGCTCTACCCCTCGGCGAGCTTCCCCCGGGAGGTGGCCGGTGAATCGGTGAAGGCCGACGTCATCGCCTGCACCACGTCGGAGCCCGTACGGGCCGAGTACCCGGTCGAGTTCACCGACGAGCAGTGGGAGCAGCTCCTGGCCGCGTTCCCCGACGGCGTGTGCGACTACACGCTCCCGGGGCGCGGCGAGGTCGAGCATGCGGGGACCTGGCAGCGGTTCTGACGATAGGCTCGGAGCATGTCCGTCGCAGCAGCCTCCCTGACCGATGTCGTCGTGCGCCGCAGCGGGCGCAACATCCTCGATTCCGTGACCCTCGAGATCGCCGAGGGCGAGCGCTGGGCGGTGCTCGGCCCCAACGGCGCCGGAAAATCGACGCTGGTGCGCCTGCTCTCCGCCCGGATGCATCCCACCTCCGGCACCGTCGAGATCATCGGCGAGCAGCTCGGCAAGGTCGACATCTTCGAGCTGCGCCCCATGATCGGTCTGGCCAGCCAGGAGCTCGCCGACACCATCCCGGTCGAGGAGACCGCGGAGAACGTGGTGGTGACCGCCGGCTACGGCGTGGTGGGCCGCTGGCGCGAGCAGTACGACGAGATGGATCTCGAGCGGGCCCGCACCCTGCTCGCGGCTTTCGGCGTCGGCGATCTCGCCACGCGCATGTTCGGCACCCTGTCCACCGGTGAGCGCAAGCGGGTGCTCGCCGCCCGCGCCCTCATGACCGACCCCGAGGTGCTGCTGCTGGACGAGCCCGCCGCCGGCCTGGACCTGGGCGGCCGCGAGTCGCTCGTGCGCACCCTGGGCCGCCTCGCGAAGGACCCGGCGACGCCGGTGACCGTGCTGGTCACCCACCACGTCGAGGAGATCCCGCCGGGCTACACGCATGTGGCGCTGCTGCGCGAGGGCGGCGTCGTGGCCGCCGGCCCGATCGAGGAGACCCTCACCTCGCAGAACCTCACCCGCACCTTCGGCCTGCCGCTGATCGTCGAGCAGCGCGGCGAGCGGTACACCGCCCGCTCCCTCTCGCTGGACTGACCCGGCGGTGGAGCACGCACAGCTACAGCGGATCACCGACCTCGGCGATCCGGCCCTGGACGACTACCTGCGCATGACCGACGTCCGGCTGCGCTCGCGCGTCGAGGTCGAGCGCGGCCTGTTCATGGCCGAGAGCTACGAGGTCATCTCCCGGGCGGTCGACGCCGGGATGGAGCCCCGCTCCTTCCTCATGTCCGAGAAGTGGAAGGACAAGTTCGCGCCGTTGTACGAGCAGTTCCCCGAGGTGCCCGTGTATGTGGGCGACGGGGACCTCATCGAGCAGTTCACCGGCTTCCACCTGCACCGCGGCGCACTGGCCTCCATGCAGCGCCCGGTGCTTCCCGAGGTCGCGGAGGTGCTGCGCACCGCTCGCACCGTCGCCGTGATCGAGGACATCGTCGACCACACCAACGTCGGAGCCCTGTTCCGCTCCGCCGCGGCGCTCGGGGTCGACGCGGTGCTGGTCACCCCGCAGTGCGCGGACCCGCTCTACCGCCGCTCCATCCGGGTGTCGATGGGCACGGTCTTCCAGGTGCCGTGGACGCGCCTGGAGGCCTGGCCCCGCGACGGCGTGGAGCTCCTGCACGAGGCAGGCTTCGACGTGCTCGCGCTCGCCCTCACCGACGGCGCCGTCGCGCTCGAGCACCTGGACCTGGGACCGGATCGCAAGGTCGCCTTCGTGCTCGGCGCGGAGGGCCACGGGCTGAAGCCCGCCACCCTGGCAGCGGTCGACCAGCACGTCGTGATCCCGATGGCCGGGGGAGTGGATTCCCTGAACGTCGCCGCCGCCAGCGCTGTCGTGTTCTGGCAGCGCCGCGCCGCGCTCATCGCCTCCGGCGCGCCAGCAGGCTGATCGCGTTCGGCAGGCGGCCGTCCCAGGCCGCCGCCGGGTTCTCGTCGTCCGGCATCCAGAACGGATCCGGATGCTCCGCCAGGTGCAGGAGCTCGAACCCCGCGCCGAGCACCGTCATCACGAGCTGCGCGAGGGTGCGCTGGTGCTCCGTCGCCCCGCGGGCCGGGAAGGTGTCGTTGACGTGGCTCGCGGCGAAGTAGCTGCGATCCTCCCGCACCCTCGCCTCGTCGTGGTCCCAAGCCCACAGCGGCACCAGCGGATGCCCCTCATAGACGAACAGATGCCCACCTGGCCTCAGCAGCCGGTGCATCTCCGCCGCCCACGCGTCGAGATCGGCCATCCAGATCAGGGCGCCCTTGCCGGTGTAGACCAGATCCGCACTCTGCGCGGGTCGGCCGGTGTCAGGCAGCTCGGCCAGCTCGTATCGACACTGCGCGCCCAGCTCGTCGGCCCGACGCTGGGCGGCCGCGACCGCCGTCGGGCTGTAGTCGAGCCCGAGCACGGAGTGCGCCCCGAGCCGGATCAGGGCGTGGTCGTCGAGTCCGTGCCCGCTCTGCGGATGCAGCACCTCAGCATCCTCGATCAGAGGCCGGAGCTGCTCCTCCTCGATCGGCAGCAGCCGCGCCGTGCGGGCCTGCTCGAGATGCTCCGCGTACTCCCGCACATGCTTCGAGGAGGCCTCGTCCCAGGCTCGTCGGGTGTCGTCATAGGTGCTCATCACCCGAGGCTAGAGCGCCACGGAGCGTCGAGCGAGGGAATTCGTCCCGGATCCGTCGACGTCCGTGGCCGACAGTCAGTTGCGGGAGGACGAGCAGGCGGCGGCGACCTGCGCAGTGAGCACCCGGACCGGCTCGGGATCGTCGAGCTGCACGAACAGGACCCGATCACCGAACCAGGACGTACACCTCTCTACAAGCTGAAACGACTGTTGCATCGCGAACAGCTCGTTGAGACGATAATGATCCTCCTCCTGGAGATCACCGAGGGGGACGAAGGGGTGGAGCACTGTCACGTGCGCGGGGATCCCGTCGGCCGCAGCTCTGTCGAGCCGCCCCCGATGCCTCCCGACAGCGCTCGCGGCACCCGGGACCCTCAGCAGCAAGGCTGTCTCGTCGGTACTCTCCGTCGTCGCCATATCCTCGTCCTCAGTTCGCGATCTCGACCGTGATGAACTGCGGGAAGGTCAGCGTCGACCAGTACGACTCCGCCGCCTGGCCTGCTTCTAGGTAACCGATCTGCACGAGCCACGCGACCAGGACCATGCCATGCGTCGCGATGACGAGGTCGCTCCCTGGGTGGGCTTCGACCGCCTGGGCGAATCGTCGCCCCGCCTGGTCCGGAGTCTCCCAGTCGCGATGCCGATCGTCGAGCTCCCCGTGGATCCACGCTCCACGCCTCTCGGAGGAGAACTCATCGAAGGGTTCGCCCGGCCTGTGCACCTCACAGAATCCGATGTCTGCTGCCGGCTCTCTTCCGGCCATCAGTCGGGCGGTCTCGATCGCCTTCTGCTCCGTGCTGCTGAGGAGGATGGAGCCCGCGGGCAGCTTGTGACGCATCGAGCGGGCGGCGGCCCGGCCCTCAGAGCTCAACGTCCAGTGCGACGGCGGGAGCTGAGGGTCCGGGATCGGCATGGCGTGACGCAGCAGGTGCACCTGCCGTGTCCGCCCGGGCCCCCGCTCGCCGCCGCACGCCATGATCAGAGCGTGATCTGCAGCTTCACGTCCGTCGGGCGTCCTTCGAGGAAGCGCTCGAAGGCCTGCACGGAGTTGTCGAAGGTGAAGGTCTCCGAGACGAAGCGGGAGAGGTCCACGGCATCGCTCGCGGCGAGATCGATCGCCTTCTGGTAGACGTTCGCATACCGGAACACCGTCTCCAGGGAGATGCCGCGGCTCTGGGCGGTGGCGATGTCGAAGGGCACCGGGTCCACGGGCATGCCGACCAGGACGATGCGGCCGCCGGGGGCGGGCAGCGACCAGAGATTCTTGTACGCAGGAGCGGCACCGGTGGCCTCGAAGACCACCTGCGGCCCCCAGCCGCCGGTCTCCGCACGGACCCGTTCGCCGAGGTCCTCCTTCGTGGCGTCGACCGGGACGATTCCCTCGAGCCCGTCGAGCAGGGCGAGCTTCTCGGGGAGGACGTCGCTGATGTAGACCGTGCTGGCGCCTCCGGCGCGGGCGGCGATCGCAGTCATGATGCCGATGGTGCCGGAGCCGATGACTGCTGCGACGTCACCGGGCTTGATGCCGGCCTTGGTGGCGGCGAACATGCCCACGGAGAACGGCTCGATGAGGGCGCCCTCGGCGAAGCTGAGGTTGTCGGGGAGCTTGTAGGTGTACGCGGCGGAGTGGATGACCTCGTCGGTCAGGCAGCCGTCGACCGGCGGGGTGGCCCAGAACTGCACGGCGGGGTCGACGTTGTAGTTGCCTTCCTTCACCGCGCGGGAGGATGGGTCCGGCACGCCGGGCTCCATGGCCACGCGGTCACCGGGGGAGAGGTTGGTGACGCCTTCGCCGACCTCGACGACGGTGCCGGCACCCTCGTGGCCGAGGATCATCGGCTCTTCGACGACGAAGGGTCCGATCTTGCCGTCGGTCCAGTAGTGCACGTCGGAGGCACAGATCCCGACGGTGTGCATCGCGATGCTGACCTGACCCGGACCAGGGGAGCCGACGGGCTCGACCTCTTCGATGGACATCCGGTTCTTCTCCTGCAGCACGAGCGCGCGCATGGAACTCCCTTTCGACGTGATGTGTCCGAGGCCTCATGATCGCAGAGTCCTGGCACGTCAGGACGGGAGGCTCGAGGTGTGAGCAGGCGCGGACCTGTGGGAGAACGCGGTACCGGGAGCGTCGCCGATTCTGCCGGGGCACTCGGATGGCGGACGGCTCGGTCGCCGGGTCAGGAGGGGCTGTCGTCGGGGTCATCGGGATCATCGGGTTCGTCGGGTGAGGGTCGGGGCCTCAGGGGTGGCAGGGGATTCCCCTCAAGGAACTTCTGTAGTGCTTCGTCGCTGTCCGCGCCGTGTGCTCGGTGTCCGGTGCGGCGCTGGTTCTCGAGACGGCGTTGTCCGATGATGCGGTCGCGGGTGGGGCGGGCGGCTTCGATCTCGGCGATCCGGGTCGCGTCGGCGTGGGCGCGCAGGTGCGTGTCCCAGGCCCGGTCCAGCGCAGCAGCCAGGACAGGGGTCAGCAGGTCGTGCTCCTCGTAGGTCGCGGTGCGCAGCTCGCCATCGATCGTCCACTGCGTCCGGGTGGGCTCGATGACCGGCCGACGGGGATCCGGGCGGGGAGGCAATGTGGCGGGTGGGAACCGGGGTGGATCTTCGGGGGTATTCCGGAGCGGTTCAAGCCTGGAACCGGACTCTGGATTGTGACCTGAGTCTGAATCGGTGTCTGTGTCGGGGTCGCGTTCGGGGTCGATCAGGCCCGCGGTTTTGATCGTGTGGTGCAGCCAGCAGAGTCGGTGAAGGTTCGCCAGCGAGGTCGGGCCACCCGAACCGGGGTTGGTGTGGTCGTATTCCTCGATGTGGTCGTCCTCCGACGCCAGCACCGTTGCCCTGGTGCAGCCGGGGGCGGCACACACGGGGTGGCGGAGGCGCAACTGGAGCCGCATCTGTGCGGTGGGGGTGTAGGTGTCGGCGGTGACGGGGAGGTAGGCGCCGGTGGTGGGGTCGGTGAGGATCCGCTGCCAGGTGGCCTGACCCGCGGCCAGGGCGCGGGCCTGTTCGGCGGGGACCGGGATCAGACCGTCGATCACCCCGGGCGCGTCGCTCTCACCCAGCAGCGTCATCGCCGGCACCGTGACCAGCAGCTTGTACGGGGAGGCAGGCTCGGGCACCGGGTCCGTCGTAAGCATCGACTGGGTCAGCACCGCATACCGCAGCGCCGCCAGCGACATCGCTCGGCCGCGTTGACGCAGCACCTCATCGAGATCGAACGGGATCGGGGTGTCGCTGTCCTGGTCGTTCAGGGCTTGGCGCTGGGCTTTCTGGATCGCCTGCGCCGCGACATCGAGACGGTGGGCGAGGGCCTTGATCTCCAGCGTCGGCCCCGTCACCGACAACGTCGCGATACCCCGGGTCGGGTCGGTGATCTCGAGATCCACACGCCGTTCCGATTCCGGGGTGAGAGGGATCGTGCCGGCAGTGACCAGGGTGATCAGCGAGTTCAGGTGGCGGGCGAACTGATCCCGGGAGATCGACGCCAGGTCCCAGCCGGCCACGTGCTCGTCGACGACCCGGACCTGGTCATCGGGCAGCGCCCGTACTTTGCGCAGCAACAACCGGTGGAAATCCTCGGGCAGGTCACCGGTACGCAGGACCTCGAACGTGCCAGGCATGAGCGTCACGGAGCGGTGGGCGTCACGGATCAGGCACTCCGCCCGATGCAGGGATGCCCGCAGACCGGTCGCGACCTTCAACGCCGAGATATCCGCCGAGTCGATGCACCCATCGGACTCCGGGTCCCGAGTCAGGAACGCCGTGAGCAGCTCCTGCTCGCGGGCATACAGCTTGGTGCGCTCACGCATGTTGTCGTGGATCGCCAGTGCCCGCGCCGCCAGTTCGCTCTCGGGCTCGGCCTCGCACGCCTCGATCACCCGCTGCGCGGTCAGCGCCCGCCGCGCACGCACCGGCCACACCGGCACTGGAGGAACTGCACCGGGATCGGAGGCGGCACCAGAAGGACCACCGGAGCGGTTCCCTGGAACGTTGCTCGCAGGCCTATCCTGCCCGCCACCGGACTGTGAATCCTGCTCGAACTCCTCACCCACGACAACCCCTCCTTCCCACCCCTGGAAAACACCGGCCCCACTGCCGACGACGTCACCCCAGCTTATCCCCTAGAAAGCCTTTTCGATAGACCCGAACGGCAATGTGGATCAAATTGTGGATAACCACCCACTGTGGAGGAAAGAATCGTTCCGGAAGGCACTCCGAGGGGATGCCCGAGGGGGGCGGCGGGGTGGATGCAGCACAGGGGCACACCGAAGATCCCACTCGCCGGCTCCCCGAATGGCGCGACCGAATGATGTGGCCGGGCCCAGTTGTCGGACCTACCCTTCAGGCGTCGCGGAGGAATACTGTTCGACAGCACAAGAATGCTGGATCTCGGGCAAATTACTACACCTCCTGACGCTCCGAACTGCACATTGTGGATAGCCACTATCTGTGGAGGAAAGAAGTACATCAGCCACGCAGACCTCTCCGTCCCCATCGGCCTACCCAGCCTCCACTCACCCCGGGAGAAGGGGGTCACGAGGAGCCCGCGAGGGTGCCTGCGGGGTGGTCCGCGGGGAGGTGCTGCCGCCTGGTGCGCCGACTGTCCCACCCCTCCCGCACACTCCGTACGTACGTTCGAAGTCACGACCTGCAGGGCTTGACTCGCCCTTCATGGCCAGGCGTAGAGTTCGAACAGAAGTTCGAGTAGAAGCAGTGCGCAGTTCCCGGCCGGAACGGAGCGGGATGGAGGTGGAACAGTGAGCATGCGTCTGCAGACGGCTTCTCGCGAGGCCGAGCCCGCGAACCGTGAGGATCGCCTCGCGCTGGCCCGCGCCACCCTGGGTGCCGCTGAGCGCAGCGCCTCCCGATGGGGAGGGCGGATCGATCGCACCGCCCTGCGCACCGCGACGACACCGGCAGCACCGACAACGACGACGGAACAGGCAGAGCAGGGCCTCGCCGACGACGGGATGGGTACCAGGGTTCCGGTGCCCGGGCCGCTTGCCGGACTGTTCCCGCGGGGCAGCCTGCGGGCGGGAAGCTCCGTCGCGATCACGGGCGCTGCCAGCACCTCGCTGCTGCTGTCCCTCGCGGTCGCCGCGGCGGGGGAGGACTCCTGGTGCGCGATCGCGGGCATGCCCGATCTGGGGCTGCGCTCCGCGGTCGATGCCGGCCTGGATCCCTGCCGACTCGCGCACGTGCCTGCGCACGGCGAGCAGCGTCCCCAGGTGCTCTCCGCCCTGGCCGATGGCGTGGATGTGCTCGTGCTCGGCCCCGATCTCGATCTCGCCCCCGTGCTGTGGCGCAGCCTGCTGGGTCGCGCCCGCACCGCCGACACCCTGGTCCTCGCCGCAGCCCCGCCCGGGCGCGCCGATCTCACCCTGCGCTCCACGACGCTGCGCTGGACCGGTCTCGGCGCAGGCTCGGGACGGCTGCGCACCCGTCGTCTCGAGGTCCTCGCGAGCGGCCGGGGGATTGCCGGGCAGCGGGAGGTCGAAGTGCTGCTGCCACAGGTCGGCGGCATGATCGCCTCGGCGCCGCAGCAGCGCAGCCGGCACGAGAACCTGGCCGCCCCGCCCCCGGTGCGCCTGCTCGAACCGGTGCGGAGGGCCGGGTGATGACCCTCGACACGAGCACCAGCACCAGCACCAGCACCAGCACCAGCACCAGCACCAGCACCAGCACCAGCACCAACCCTGCCAGCACAGCCACCCGCACGGTCGCCGTGACCGTCCCGGACTGGCCGCTGCTGGCCGCGCTGGACCGGCACCAGCGTCGGCTGGTCGAGGAGAGCCCCGACGGCGAGCCCGCTGCGATCGACCCGGCCGTCGTCCCGGTCATCCTGCTCGACCAGCATCGGGTCACGCACTCGAGCGCCGCCGCCCGGGAGGCGGGCGCGCTGCCCGGCATGAAGCGTCGTGCCGCGCGTGCCGCCTGCCCCGAGGCGCTCGTGCTGGAGGCGGACAGGGAGAACGAATCGGCCCTGTTCGAGCTGGTCGCGGCCGCGGTGGACACGATCGCCGCCGGGGTCGACGTGCTGCGCCCCGGAGTGCTGCTGATGTCGGCCCGCGGGCCGGCCCGCCACCAGGGCGGGGAGGCGCAGCTGGCCGAGCGGATCCTGGACGCGGTCGCCGAGCTCACCGGCTGGGACTGCTCCGTGGGGATCGCCGACGGGCCCTTCGCCGCGCTGCTCGCCTCCCCGCCGGGACGGATCGTGCGGGACGGGCGCAGCGCCGACTACCTCGCCCCGCATCCGATCACGACGCTGCGCAGCGCCCCCGTCGGCCCCGGCTGGGGGCATCGCGGGCAGCCCTCGGCGCGGCGCACCGAACGCCGCCTGGACCTCGCCGAGACCGTCGATCTGCTGCAGCGCCTGGGGATCACCACCCTGGGGGATCTGGCCGCGCTCCCGTCGGCCGCGGTCGCGGACCGCTTCGGTCCCGATGTCTCCACCTTGCACCTGCTGGCCCGCGGCGAGGAGCCCGCCCCGCCTGCCACGCACCATCCCACCCAGCCGATCCTGGCCGAGACCACGCTGGAGACCCCGCTGGTGCGCACCGACCAGGCGGCCTTCATCGCGCGCCCGCTGGCCGAGGAGCTGCACACGATGCTCGTCGCGAACGGCCTGGTGTGCACCCGGCTGCGGATCGTGGCCCGCACCGAGGGCGGCGAGGAGATGGAGCGCACCTGGCGGCACGACGGCGCACTCACGGTGGCCGATGTCGTGGACCGGATCCGCTGGCAGTGCGACGGCTGGATCACCCGCTCACGGCTCGGCGGCCCCTCGACCGGCGCGATCACCCGGATCGGCCTGCACCCGCTGCAGCTCGCCCCGGCGGGGGAGAGCGCCCCGGCCCTGTGGGGGAGCGCCGGGGAGGCCGCCCAACGGGCCTCGCGCGCCTTCGCCCGGGCGCAGGGCCTGGCGGGGGAGGACGCCGTCCAGGTCCCCGTCCGCGTCGGCGGGCGACTGCTGGCCGACGAGATGGTGCTCGTGCCGTGGCGCAGCGAGAAACCGGCCACCCACCCCGGGCCCTGGCCCGGCTCCCTGCCGCGGCCGGTGCCCACCACCGTGTTCCGGGACCCGCCGCCGGTGGCCCTCGAAGACGCCGACGGGAGGCCCGTGGTGGTCACCGCCCGGGGTCTGCTGAGCGCCGCGCCGGCGCGGCTGCTGGTCCTCGCGCCCGGGGCCCCGGTCCTGCAGCGCCTCGGCCTGCGCGCCGGCTCCTCGCATCCGGTGCTCGCCCATGGCGCGCCCACCGTGATCGACGAGCGGTGGTGGACGCCGCAGGGCGCCCGCTCCGCCCGGCTGCAGCTGGTGGTGCGCGGTGCGGGCGATGAGGAGACCGCGGTGCTGGCGCTGTCCCGGACCGGGAGCTGGACGCTGGAGGGGCTCTATGACTGATGATCGTTCGAGGGACGGGAGACGCTGATGGCCGGCTGGTTCCTGGGCCCACCCGCGTGGAAGGACATCGAGGCGATCCTCTCGGACCGTCCCGCCGAGCTGGTCGCCCCGCCGATCGTCATCGAGCACACCGGGAAGGTCGCCGACGACGCCTACCGGCCTGCGCGCACCGTCGACTACGCCGAGCTGCACGCCCATTCGCACTTCAGCTTCCTCGACGGCGCCTCGAGCCCCGAGGACATGGTGGAGCAGGCCGCCCGACTGGGGCTGGGCGCGATCACCCTGGTGGATCACGACGGTCTTCCCGGGGCGGTGCGCTTCGCCCGTGCGGCGGGGGAGGCGGGCATCGCCACCGTGTTCGGGGCCGAGCTCACCCTCGGGCTCGAGCCGGGGGCCGACGCCGCGAGCGCCACCCCGGTCGTCTCCGCGCCCCGCACCGGCATCCCCGACCCCGAGGGGGAGCACCTGCTGGTGCTGGTGCGCGACACGGACGGGTACCGGCAGCTCTCGGCCGCGATCGCCCGCGCCCACCTCGACAGCGGGGAGAAGGCGGTCCCGCGCTATCGGCTCGCGGAGCTCTCCCGGCTCGCCCGCGAGGGGCGCTGGCAGATCCTCACCGGCTGCCGCAAGGGGTCCGTGACCCGGGCGGCGGCCGCGCACCTGGCCGACGGTGACCTCGAGGCCGCCGCCCATGCCGCGGCGGGCGCCATCACCCGCCTGCTGGAGCTGTTCGGGGCCGGGAACGTCGCCGTCGAGCTGGTCGCCGGCGGCGGGGGAGAGGCGGATGAGCTCCACGACGCCCTCGCCCAGGGTGCCCGCCTGGTGCGCGAGGACCACGGCCTGGACGAGATCTCGCTGCCGCTGGTGGCGACGACGAATGCGCACTACGCGCGACCGGCCGACAAGCGCCTGGCCGACACCCATGCCGCGCTGCGCGCCGGGGTGCCCCTGGTCGACGCCGACCCGTACCTGTCCTCCCGGCCCGCGCACCTGCGCAGCGGGGAGGAGATGGCCGAGCTGCTGCCGCGCTATCCCGCCGCGATCGCCGCGGCCGCGCGGCTGGGCCGGGACTGCGCGCTGGACCTGCGCCTGCTCGCCCCGGACCTGCCGCCCTTCCCGGTGCCCACCGGGCACGACGAGGCGAGCTGGCTGGTGGAGCTGGTGGAGATCGAGGGCCGCGAGCGCTACGGGCCGAGGCCCGCCCCGGAGCGGCCCGAGCGGATCCCCGGGGCCTGGGCGCAGATCGACCACGAGCTGAGGGTCATCATCGACCTGCACTTCCCCGGCTACTTCCTCATCGTCCACGAGATCGTCGACTTCTGCGCCGGGGTGGGCATCCTCGCCCAGGGGCGCGGATCGGCCGCGAACAGCGCCGTCTGCTACGCGCTGGGGATCACCGCGGTCGAGCCCGTCGGCCACGATCTGCTGTTCGAACGGTTCCTGGCCCCGGAGCGGGACGGCCCGCCGGACATCGACATCGACATCGCCTCGGACCGGCGCGAGGAGGTCATCCAGCACGTCTACGCCCGCTACGGGCGGGAGAACGCCGCGCAGGTCGCCAACGTCATCACCTACCGGGCGAAGCTCGCGGTGCGCGACGCCGCCCGGGCGCTCGGCTACGACCCCGGCGCGCAGGACGCCTTCTCCAAGCGGATCGAGCGATCCTTCTCCTCGCTCGCCGACGCCGACATCCCCGCCGACGTCGTCGACCTCGCGAAGCAGCTGCGGGATGCCCCGCGCCACCTGGGCATCCATTCCGGTGGCATGGTGCTGTGCGACCGGCCGGTGATCGAGGTGTGCCCGGTGCAGTGGGCGGCGATGGCGGACCGCAGCGTGCTGCAGTGGGACAAGGAGGACTGCGCCGACGCCGGCCTGGTGAAGTTCGACCTGCTGGGGCTGGGGATGCTCACCGCCCTGGACCACGCGCTGCAGATCGTCGCCGAGCATCACGGGCAGCATTTCGAGCTGCGCACCCTGCCGCAGGAGGACGAGGCCGTGTACGACATGCTGTGCGAGGGGGACAGCGTGGGCGTGTTCCAGGTGGAGTCCCGCGCGCAGATCTCCACCCTGCCCCGGCTGCGGCCGCGCGTCTTCTACGACCTGGTGGTGGAGGTCGCGCTGATCCGGCCCGGCCCGATCCAGGGCGGATCCGTGCACCCCTACATCCGCCGCCGGAACAAGGAGGAGGAGGTCACCTTCCTCCACCCGCTGCTGGAGAAGTCCGTGGGCCGCACCCTGGGGATCCCGCTGTTCCAGGAGCAGCTGATGCAGATGGTGGTCGACGTCGCCGACTTCAGCCCTGCCCAGGCGGACCAGCTGCGGCGGGCGATGGGCTCCAAGCGCTCCACCCAGAAGATGCTCGAGCTCTCCGATGCACTGTTCACCGGGATGGCGAACCACGGCATCACAGGGGAGGACGCCGACGCGGTCCACCGCAAGCTGCTCGCCTTCGCCAACTACGGCTTCCCCGAGTCCCACGCTTACTCCTTCGCGTACCTGGTCTATGCGAGCTCGTACCTGAAGTGCCACTATCCGGCGGCGTTCACCGCGGCGCTGCTGCGCGCCCAGCCGATGGGCTTCTACTCGCCGCAGTCGCTCGTCGCCGATGCCCGCCGTCACGGCGTGCTCACCCGCGGGCCCGATGTGCTGCGCAGCAGGGCCCGCTCCGATCTGGAGACCGACGAGGAGCACGCCGGCTACCGAGTGGATCCGCCGCGCGCGCAGGTCCAGGGGGAGGCAGCCGCGCGGGGTCCGGCGATCCGGCTGGGTCTGGACCAGGTGCGGGGGATCAGCACGGAGACGGCCGACGGGATCATCGCCGAGCGCGAGCGGGGCGGTCCCTTCGTCTCGGTCCCGGACCTCGCCCGACGGGTGCGGCTGAGCGCCCGCCAGCTCGAGGCGCTGGCGACGGCCGGGGCGCTGGATGCGCTCGCGTCCTCGCGTCGGCAGGCGCTGTGGGCCGCGGGGGCCGCTGCTCAGGAGTCCCCGGACACGCTGCCTCACCTCGCCGTGGGCGCGCAGGCGCCGACGCTGCCGGGGATGGGCGAGGCGGAGCTCGCGACCGCCGACGCCTGGGCCACCGGGATCACCCTGGACGATCACCCCATGGTGCTGCTGCGCGAGGAGCTCACGGAGGGCGGGGTGCTCTCGATCCAGGGCACCCGGGAGGCGGAGGACTCCAGCCGGATCCGGGTGGGCGGCGTGATCACGCACCGGCAGCGTCCGGCGACCGCCGGGAACGTCACCTTCCTCAGCCTCGAGGACGAGACCGGGATCCTCAACGTGGTGTGCTCACAGGGGTTCTGGGTGCGCCACCGGGCCCTGCTGCGCACCGCCCGGGCGATCGTGCTGCGCGGCATCGTGGAGAACCGCAGCGGGGCGGTGAACCTCGTCGCCGACGACGTCGCGCCCCTGGACCTGGCCGCGGCGGGCCGGTCCAGGGACTTCCAGTGAGCAGGGACTTCCAGCAGATCAGGCGGCCGAGGGCACCGTGCCCGTCGCCCTCCGCTCGGGGGAGAGGTCCGCGCGGCGGGCCGAACGGGAGGCCACCAGGGTCACCACCAGCGAGATCGCCCCCCAGGCGAGGATCGCCAGCAGCGTGCTCGAGGTCGACACGAGCGAGCCGCCGAGAGCCGCGTGCACGAGCCCCTGGGTGACGATCGGCAGCGGCAGCAGGGCGCTGACGGACTGCAGCAGCGGGGGAGCGGTCGCGAGCGGCAGGATGCCCACCAGGGTCACCACCTGCAGCACCATCAGCACGATGGAGATGATGCGGCCGATGCGTTCGCCCAGCACGGTGATCAGCGCCTGGTGCAGGGCGGCGAACATCGCGGCGCCGGCGAGGGCGACCACGCCCACCGTCAGCGGGGACACCGGGGAGATGCCCACGGCGGTGAGCACGGCGAGCACCGCGATGGTCTGCACCACCGCGATGAGCAGTGCGGGGGCCAGGGAGCGCAGCACGACCTGGCCCATCGGCACGGCCCGGTCCAGCAGGCGCCGGGACAGGGCCGGCAGCAGCAGGAAGCTCGCGAAGGCGCCCAGCCACAGCGCGAGCGCCGCGACGAACGGGAAGGTGGCGGTGGAGGCGCCGTTGGCCTCGTTCTGCCGCGTCGCCTCGGTCTCCACCGGGTTCGAGGCCATCTCGGCCATGCGGGTCCGCTCGGACTCGGTGTAGGTGGGGACCCCGTCGGCACCGTCGCGCAGGCCGGTCGCGAGGTCATCGGTGCCGTCGGACAGCTCGGTGGTGCCGGAGGCGAGCTCCTCGCTGCCGTCGGCGAGGTCGCCGGTCCCGGTGGCGAGCTCGTCGCTGCCGTCGGCGAGCTGATCCGCCCCGGAGCCGAGCTCGGTGGCGCCGGCGGCGAGCTGGTCGTTGCCGTCGGCGAGATCGCCCGCGCCGTCGGCCGAGGTGCGGGTGCCGGCGGCCAGGTCGTCGAGCCCGGTGGCGAGGTCCCCGGCGCCGTCGGCGCTGGCCCGGGCGCCGGTGGCGAGGTCGTCGGCCCCGTCGGCGAGCTGGTCGACGCCGTCGGCGTACTGCTGGAGGCCGTCGCGCAGACCGGTCACCCCGGTCACCAGAGAGCCGGCGCCGTCCGCGCTGGCGCGGGCACCGGTGGCGAGCTGATCGGCGCCGGCCACGAGGCCGGGATTCTCGGAGCTGCCGTCGCCCGTGAACGCCGTCTCCACGCCCTCGGCGTAGGTGACCACGCCCTGCGTGCCCTGGACCAGGCCCGGCTGCTCCGGCGTGCCCTGGAGGCCGTCGGCGATCTGCTGGACCCCCTCGGCGGCGGCGCCTGCGCCGTCCCCGACGCCCTGGGCGGTGGGGACCAGGCCCGGGTTCTGGGCGGTGCCGTCGCCGGTGAGCGTGGTGTCCACGCCGTCGACGTAGCCCTGCATCCCGGCGACCTGCTGCTTCAGGGCGAGCGCGGTGGGATCCTCGGGATCCTCCGCGAGCAGGGAATCGGCGGTGGCGTCCATCTGGGCGGCGAGCTCGCGCATGCCGGGGTTCTCGGCGCTGCCGTCCCCCTCGAGGATGCCCTGCAGGCCGTCCGCGTACTGCACGACGCCGTCGGCGCCCTGGACGAGGCCGGGCTGCTCCGCGGTGCCGTCGAGGCCGTCCGCGGCCTGCTGAGCGCCGTCGCCGAGCTCCACCGCGCCGTCGGCCACGCTCTGCGCGGTCGGGACCAGGCCGGGGCTCTGCTCGGTGCCGTCGCCGGAGACGGCGGCTCCGGCCTGGGAGACGCCGTCGGCGAAGTCCTCGACGCCGGTGGCGAGCTGGTCGGAGCCGGCGACCAGGCCGGGGTTCTCGGCCGTGCCGTCGCCCTCGACGCCCGCGGCCAGCTGCTCCGCGCCGTCGAGGAGCCCGGGCTCGGCCTCGGTGCCGGTCATGCCGGTCTGCAGGCCGTCCACGCCGGTGGAGAGGTCCTCGGCGCCGGTGGCGAGCTGGTCGAGACCGGTCGCGAGGTCGCCGCCGCCCGTCGCCGCGTCATCGGTGCCGGTGGCGAGCTGGTCGAGGCCGTCGGCGAGCTGTCGGGAGCCGTCGGCCGACTGCCGGGTGCCGTCGGCGAGGCTCCAGACGCCGCCGGAGAACTCCTCGGCGCCGTCGGCGGCCAGGGTGGCGCCGTCGGCCAGCTCCCGGGTGCCGTCGGCGAGGCCCTGGGTGCCATCCTCGAGCTCCGTGGTGCCCTCGGCGAGCTGGTCGGCGCCGTCAGCGGCGTCGGAGAAGCCGTCGTGGAGGTCGTTGAAGCCCACGTAGAGTCCGTCGAGGTACTGCTTCGCCATCTGCCCGCCGGTGGTCGCGGCCGAGGCGTCGGCGACCGCGGTGCCGACCAGCGCGTTGATCTGTCCGCTCGCGTCGTTGGTGGTGACCTGGAGGATCGCCGGGGTGGCCTCCGTGGTCCCGATGGTGGTGAGCTCGGCGGAGAAGTCCTCCGGGATCACGACCACGGCGGAGTAGGAGCCGTCCGCGAGCCCCTGCTCCGCGTCATCGGCGGAGGTCAGCTGCCAGTCGAAGCCGGTAGTCTCCGGGGCGTCGGTGCCCTCGACGGTGCCGGGCTGGGTGAGGGAGCCGGCCAGCAGGCGGCCGAGCGGCACCGTCTGGGTCTCCCCGTCGGCGTCGGTGATCTCCGCGCCCTCGTCGAGGTTCACCACGGCGGCCGGCACGGTGTCGAGCCGGTCCACACGATCGCTGAGCGCCCACAGTCCGGCGCCGACCACCAGCAGGGGCAGGAGGAGCACCACGAGCAGGGTGCGGGGGTGGGTCAGGCGGGTCATGCGAGGGCTCCTTCGGGAACGGAGGCGGTGGAGCGCTGGACAGCGAGGGCCGAGAGACGGCGGGGGTCGCGCAGGGAGTCCCGGAGCAGGCGCTCGGCGTCGGAGACGTCGGGCCGACGGGAGCCCACGACGAGCGTGGCCCCGCTCTCGAGCAGGGCGTCGAGCCGCTCGACGAGGGTGTCGTCGATGCTGGTGGCGCTGTGGGCGAGATCCTCGAGGCGTTCGACGACGATCACGGCGGTGGACAGACGGCGGCCGGGGATCTCCCGCAGCCGGGCGGCGACGTCGGCCCCGGCGGGGATCCAGTGGGCGCGGCCCTGGATGGCCCCGAGGTCATCCGGGGCGAGCCGGTCGTGCACGGCCAGCAGGCCGGAGTCGGGCTCGAGCCGACCCGCGGCGAGGGCGAGGAAGGCGCCCCGGGCGGCGTCGTCGGCGCAGCGCACCACGAGCAGGGAGCCCGGGGGGATGGACCCCGTGAGCGGGCCGATCGTGCCCTTCTCGCCGACCACGGGAGCGACGGTGTCCTCGAGGCGCAGCGCGTGGGCTCCGTGCTCCTGGGTCCAGTGCCGGTGCTCGAGAACGGCGTGCAGGCCCTCGCCCTCGACATCGACCTTGGGCAGGGCGCGGTCCAGCCAGCCGGGGAGCCACCAGGCATGTGAACCCAGCAGCGCGAGGACCGCCGGGACCAGGGTCATGCGCACCACGAAGGCGTCCACCAGCACGCCGACGGCCAGGCCCACGGCGATCGGCTGCAGCATGAACCAGCCGGAGGTCACGAAGCCGGCGAAGACGGAGACCATGATCAGCGCGGCGGCGACCACCACGGGGGCGCTCGCGGTGAAGCCCTTCTCGATGGACGCGCGCGCGTCCCCGGTGCGGGTGAACTCCTCGCGCATCCGGGAGACGAGGAAGACCTCGTAGTCCATCGCGAGGCCGAAGAGCACACCCATGACCATGATCGGCATGAAGGCGACGACGGGGCCGTTGACGCTCACGGACAGCGGCGCGTTGAACCACCCGTACTCGAACACCATCGCGGTGACGCCGAAGGCGGCCGCCACCGAGAGCAGGTAGCCCAGCGAGGCCTTGATCGGCACCCACACGGAGCGGAACACCATCGCGAGCAGGATCAGGGAGAGGCCGACGACGAAGATGCCGAAGGGAAGAAGGGCCGTCGAGAGCTTGTCGGTCACGTCGATGCCCACCGCGGTGGCGCCGGTGACGGTGACGTCGGAGATCGAGTACTCCTCCTCCCATCCGGCGGCGCTGTCCCGCAGCTCGTGCACGAGGTCCTTGGTGGACTGGTCGGTGGGTCCGCCCTCGGGGATGACGACCACGACGGCCAGGTCGGCGCCCCGGTTCGGGGTCGCCATCTGGATCTCCTTGACGTGGTCCAGGCTTTCCACGTCGGCCTTCAGATCCTCGACCACGCCGAGCGGGTCGGTGGTGTTGATGATGTCGGCGGTCAGCAGCAGGGGACCGTTGTATCCGGGGCCGAACTCCTCGGCGACGAGGTCGTAGGTGTCGCGCGCGGGGGTGCCCGGCTGCTCGGTGCCGAGGTCCGGCAGGGCGAGCTCGAGGTCCTTGATCGGGATCGCGAGGGCGCCGACGCCGAGCACGACGAGCAGGATCGTGAGCGCGGGGACCTTCGTGACCACCCGCACCCAGAGGGTACCGAAGGAGCGCCGACGGGGCTGCTCGGGGTCCGGCTCGGGCAGCACGCCGTCGTTCTGGGCCATCAGGGCGCGGACCTTCCGGGGGCGCAGCCGCTCGCCGAGCACGCCCATGATGGCGGGCAGCATCGTCAGCGCCACGACCACGGAGAGGGCGACCGTCGCGGCGGCCGCGACGCCCATGATGGTGAGGAACGGGATGCCGGTGACGAACAGGCCCACCAGGGCCACGATCACCGTGAGGCCGGCGAAGATGACGGCGCTGCCGGAGGTGGCCAGGGCCCGACCGATGGACTCCCGGACGTCCTCCCCGGCGCTCAGCTGGTCGCGGTGGCGGGACAGGATGAACAGGGCGTAGTCGATGCCGACGGCGAGGCCGAGCATCGCGCCCAGAGCAGTGGTGACCGACGGGATCTCGACCCCGGCGGCGAGCGCCATCACGGCGAGCATGGAGATGCCGACGCCGACGAGCGCGGTGACGATCGGGATGACGGCGGGGACGAAGGAGCGGAAGACGATCGCGAGGATCAGCAGGGCGATGACGATGCCGACGACCTCGCCGGCGCCGAAGGGCACCTCGGAGCTCTGCAGCACCTGGCCGCCGATGTCTGCGCTCAGGTCAGCGCCGTCGGCAGAGTCGGCGGCGTCGACGAGCCCCTCGATCTCCTCGAGGGAGCCCTCGGGGAAGGTGCCGACCTGACCGTCCATCTGGAACTGGGCGATGATCGCCGAGTCGTCGTCGCTGCGGGTGCCGGGGGAGACGTCGTCGAAGGGGGAGGGGGCCGCGGCCACTCCGTCCACGTCGGCGATCTGCGCCATGAGGTCCTCGATCTCGTCGCGGTGCTCGCCGATCTCGGCACCGTCCTCGGATCCCAGGACGACCTGGCCGGAGGCACCGCCCATCTCGGGGAAGCGGTTGGCGAGGTTGTCGATGCCACGCTGCCCCTCGGTGCCGGGGATCTCGATGTCCGACGAGAACGTGCCGCCGAGCCCCACGGCGAGGGCGCCGAGGGCGATCAGCAGGATCATCCAGAGAGCGATGATCTTCCAGCGCAGGGAGGCCATGAGCAGACCGAGTCGGTACAGGGACGAGGACACGCGACCTCCAGGGCGGGCACAGCGGATGAGCGGCGAATGGTCGGGTCACGGACCATGAGAGACGATGCACTCGCGTATCCACGACGATCCCGTATTCGATACAACAGTGTATCGATGGCATACTGTGGAGTCACGCGAGGGCAAGACACGATGACGGGGAGCCGTGAGATCTTGACCACCCCACCGCCCTGACCGACGCCTGAGCCACCGAGGAACCATGACCGATCTGTTCGAGCCGCTGCCCGAGTCCGCGAGCACCCGGCGCAAGGAGAACACCCGTACCAAGCTGGTCCGGGCCTCGCTCGACGTCTTCGTCGAGAAGGGGATCGACGGCGTGACCGTCGACGACCTGGTGCGGGCGGCCGGGTTCACCCGGGGAGCCTTCTACTCGAACTTCTCCACCAAGGAGGAGGTCTTCTCGGCGCTGTTCGCCTCCGTCACCGAGGAGATGCTCGAGATCGCGAACACCTCCGTGGCCTCCGCGCTCGCGGCGGCCCACGCCGAGGGGAGCACGCCGGGAAGCCTCTCCGAGATCGACGACGCGACGATCATGGTCGCGGTGTTCGAGGGCATCCGACCGTTCGGCCGCCAGTGGTACCTCCTCTACTCCGACGCTATCGCGCGCTCCCTGCGCGACGAGGCGATGCGGGCCGAGCTGGCCGTGCAGCGGGAGCGCCTGCGCGACCAGATCGGCAAGCTCCTCAGCACCCGTATGGAGGAGAACGGCGACCGCCCCCTCCTGCCGCCCGAGGATCTCGCCCAGCTGCTCGTGGGAGTCTTCGTCGACCTCATGGTGCGCGAGCAGATGGACGGTCGCGACATCACCGAGCTCGCCGCGACGACGATCCTGGGCACGCTGCGCGCCTTCGTGGAGCCGCGCGCGCACTGATCGCGCGAGACACGCACGGGACCTGCGCCGCCGACGCGACCCTTCCGTCGGGCTTGTCCGTTTTGCCGCGACACGCCGCATTGGATAGGTGTCGACCCACGGAGAAAGGCGTCTCTGCGTACGGTGTGCGTGGTGTGGCGTCCGTCGCACTGTGCTTCCCTCTTCCCCAGGAGACACGTATGCGTCCCTACCGTGCACGCCATCTCGCCCCTCCTCCCGCCCCCGAATCGACTCCAGGCACCGCATCCGGTGCGTCGCGCCGTTCCGTCCTGCGCGGGGGTGTCCTCGGTGCCGCGGCACTGAGCACCGGCGCCGCCGCCCTCGCCACCCCGGCGGCCAACGCCGCGGGCCTCTACGGCCAGGACGTCTCCGGCTGGCAGGGAGAGATCGACTGGTCCGCCCAGGCCGAGCTCGGCTCCCGCTTCGCCTATGTGAAGGCCACCGAGGGTCGGTCCTACCGCAGCCCCGCCTTCAACCACCAGTACAGCGGCGCCGGCGGCGCCGGCCTGGTCCGCGGCGGCTACCACTTCGCCCGCCCCGACTCCGGCGGCCCCGAGGAGCAGGTCGACTTCTTCCTCAACAACGGCGGGGGATGGTCCGACGACGGCATCACGCTGCCGGGCATGGTCGACTTCGAGGCCTACTCCGGACTGCCTCGCGACTACGGGCTGAGCCAGCAGGAGATGCGGAACTGGATCATGGCGTTCTCCACTCGCTACCGGGACAGCGTCGGGCGTCGGCCCGTCCTCTACACGAACCTCCACTGGTGGAACGACGTGGTGGGGGACTGGACCCCGGTCAACTCCCCGCTGTTCCTCGCGTCCTACAGCAGCAGCGCGCCGACCACCCTGCCGGGCCGCTGGTGGGCCTACGAGATGTGGCAGTACTCGGATTCGGGTCCCTTCGCCGGTGACTCGAACCTCTGGCACGGCTCCGAGTCCCAGTTCGAGAGCTTCGTCTCCGACGGGGACTACCACGCGATCGGCATCTGAGCAGACCGCGCACCGCCTGATCCGCACAGGGCCGGGTCCTCGTCACGTCGACGAGGGCCCGGCCCTCTGCACGGCCTGCATTCTGTGTACCCTGCCCCGGTGAACACACCCAGAACATCCGCCCCCCGAACCGCCTCGACCTCTGGAGGCCCGGCCGGCGCCGTCTACGCCGACCGGGGAGCCTCTCACTTCGACATCCTCCTCGCCGCCATGGTCACCGTGGTCGTGCTGTCCGGGATCGGCGCTGCGAAGGGCGTCAGCTTCGGGACGGTTCCCGGCACCGGATTCGAGATCCTCACCGACGGCGGATTCTTCCTCTTCCCCCTCGCCTATGTGCTTGGGGACATCGTCACCGAGCTGTACGGCCCGCGCGCCGCTCGCCGCGCGATCCTCACCTCCTTCGCCGTGAGCATCCTGGCCTCGATCTGCTATCAGGTGATCATCGCCCTGCCGCCGTTCCCGGACGACTACGGCCTGGCCAAGCAGGAGGCCCTCGAGCTGGCCCTGGGGCCCGTCTGGATCGTGGTGCTCGCCGGCCTGGCCGGCTTCCTCGCCGGGCAGACCCTGAACTCCCTGGTGGTCAGCCGCATGAAGCGGCGCACGGGGGAGAGGGGGCTCATCGCCCGCCTGTTCACCTCGAGCGGCCTGGGCGAGCTGGTGGACACGATCATCTTCTGCTCCATCGCGGCGACCGCGATCGGCATCACGACCCTCGAGCAGTGGGCCGAGTACACGATCCTCGGCTTCGTCTACAAGGTCGCGGTGCAGTACGCGATGATCCCGGTGACCTCCGCCGTGATCCGGTGGCTCAAGCGCACGGATCCGACCTATCAGGCACGGCTGGCCGACGCGGCCACCGCCTGATCCGGGACGTGTCCGTCCCAGTCCGGGGCCGCCCCTTCCGTGAACGCTCACGACGTCCCTAGGATGGTCCGATCGAGCCGGGCGCGATCCGCGCGATCCGCCCGGCTCGATCCATGACCGCCTGAAAGGACCCCCGTGGCTCCCGCCGCACCAGATCCCCGACGCGATGACGATCGCGACGAACCCCTGACCTCCACCGGCTCCATCCCCACCCACACCGGTTCGATCCCCACCCAGACCGGTTCCATCCCCACCATCACCGGCGCCATCCCCGTGATGGAGGACCCCGCCGACCACGACTTCGCCCACCTCCCCACGGAGGAAGAGCTGCGCCGCACGCGCAGCAAGGTCACGGTGCTGGTGATCGTCGTGCTCACCACGCTCAGCGCGATCGGTCCGCTCGCGACCGACATGTACATCCCGGCGTTCCCTGAGGTCGCCGGAGATCTCGGCACCACCGCGTCGCGCATGCAGCTCACCATCACGGCCTTCTTCCTGGGCACCGCGAGCGGACAGATCGTCGCCGGCCCGCTCTCCGACAGGATGGGGCGACGCGCCCCGCTGCTGATCGGCATCGTGCTGTGCCTGCTGGCCTCGATCGGCTGCGCCCTTGCGCCGTCCGCCGAGATCCTGCTGGTGCTGCGGGTGATCCAGGGCATCGGCGGCGGCTTCGGCATGGTCCTGGGCCGCGCCGTCCTCATCGACCTCACCGATGGCCCCGAGCTCTTCCGGATCATGAACATCATGCAGGGCGTGGGCGGAGTCGCCCCGATCGTCGCGCCGCTGCTGGGCGGGATCATCCTGGTCTTCGGCCAATGGCGCGAGATCTTCCTCGTCATCGCCGTGATGTCGCTGATCTCCCTGATCGGGGTGATATTCCTGATCCCTGAATCGCTCCCGGTCTCCAGGCGCCATGCCGGGGGATTCCGCACCTTCCTGCGCAACGTCCGCACCCTGCTGCACCGGCGCACCTTCGTCGCGTACATGCTGGTCAACGCCTTCTCGGCGTTCGCGCTGATGGCCTACGTCTCGGCATCGTCCTTCGTGGTCCAGGAGATGCTCGGCTTCACCTCGACGGAGTACTCGGTGAGCTTCGCGATCAACTCCTGCGGCATGATGGCGCTCTCGCTGCTCTCGGCCCGCCTCACGCGCACGATCCATCCGCGCAAGCTCATCCGGGTGGGCCTGATCCTCGTGACGATCGCGAGCTTCTCGCTGCTGATCGGCAGCCTGTTCCTGGACACTCCGGCATGGATCGTGCTGCCGGCGTTCTTCTTCACGGTCGCGCCCCAGGGCATGATCTTCGGCAACGGCGGCGCCCTGGCCTCGGACCAGGCCCGTGAGTTCGCCGGCACCGGCTCGGCGATGCTGGGTCTGGGCTTCTCGTTCTCGGCCTCGATCGCCGCCCCGCTGGTGGGCATCGCCGGCACCCAGTCCTCGTTGCCGATGGCGGTCACGATGGTCGTGGGCGTGCTGATCTCGGGCACGTTCTTCGTCCTGGCAGGGCGGGGGAGCGGCACCCCGAACCCGCACACGGCTGCGGCCTGAGGGCCCTGGCGCCCGGTCTCATCGCGCTCATCGGAAAATCAGTTGCCGCCGCCGACGGAGCGCGATGAGATCAGGGCATGTCACCGCGCCTGAGCACCCCGTGTGCCGACGAGCTCCCGGAGGTCGTGCGCACGCTCGCGAGCTGGCAGACCGACGGCTCGCCGATGCAGCTCCACCCAGGAGACCTCGGCTGGCACCTGCAGCAGGGGTCCGACGCCACCGCTGCGGCGGTGCGCACCTGGAGCCTGGCCGGTGAGCTCCTGGCGATCGGGATGCTCGACGGGCCTGAGCTGCTGCGCCTGGCGATCGCTCCGACGGCGCAGCAGGACGACCACCTCACTCATGTACTGGTACAAGACCTGGGGGATCAGGGGAGCGGCGTGCTGGCCGGAACCTCAGCCTGCGTGGAGGTGCCGAACGGAGCTCGGCTCCGCGACGCGCTCCTGAGCTACGGATGGGCGACCGACGAGGCCTGGACTCCGTTGGAGAGGGATCTGGACGCGTCGATCGCCGATCCCGGGCTGCGCGTCGAGGTCGTCGGCCCGGAGCTCGCAGGAACGCGCGCCGCGGTGCACCGCCAATCATTCGACGGCTCACGATTCACCGAGGAGCACTGGCACACCATGCGGATCGCGCCGGGCGCCGGGGACTCACGTTGCCTGCTAGCGCTCGATGCGAAGGGAACAGCCGTCGCCGCAACGACGATCTGGTCGGCGGGTCTTCGGCAGGCCGGACTGATCGAGCCCTTGGGTGTGGGTCGTGAGTATCGGGGCCACGGATACGGCCCGGCGATCACACGAGCCGGGCTGGCGATGCTGCGCGAGCTCGGTGCCTCACGGGCTCTAGCTGCCACACCGAGCGCCAACGCCGCAGCGGTCGCGACCTATATATCGGCGGGATTCACGGCCTTGCCGCAGCGGTTGGATCTGCGTCGGCCGTCCTGACGGGATTGGTGTACCGGGTTATCGGCGTCGCGCGTCGAGGGCGCTGACTACCTCTGGGGCGTCATCGGCGGCGAACCGGATCTCGTGCACAACGCTGCTTCTGTCGCGTCCATTCGCGGTGAGAGCGATGCGGCGAGGAGAGGCCAGGCCGACGGCGACCTGGCATCCGTTCATCGTCGCCAGCCGCGCGATCCCGTCAGCGATCGTCGGGGCGACGACGGTCCCGTCCCGAACCGGGACGATGAAGCTGATGTCCCTATAGGGGATATCGGCGACGACGTGCGTACCGTTGCGCAGGACGAGCGACATGGACGTCGCGTAGTGCGGATGATCCCATCTCGAGGCGATCACTCCGAGCAGCAGGAGCAGCCCGTAGACGCTGATCAGCGTCAATGCCACAGAGAGAGTGGGCCAGGGGAGCACGAGGTGCAGAACAGCTACCTCGACGAGTGTGACGACGCCGAACGCGAGCGTGATCGCCAACGTTCCCTCCCGAGCCGGAAAGGCCTCAGCGCCGCTCGGTATCAGGGGTGGACGCCGCAGGGAGACTCGAGCGAGTGAGACCAGGCAGCCAACCTCGGCCGCGACGGCGCGACGAACCGGCCGTGGCGTCACGCTCTGCACGATGTCCCGCCAGCCGTCCAGCACCGGCACCCCACGGACATGCAGAAGGACGCTGACAGCAAGGATTCCGATCCACACGACGTCGGCCTCGAACAAGCCCAGGACGAGTGAGACGTCCTGACGCCCAACAGCGGCAGCTCCGGCGGCTGTCACGGCAAGAGTCGCCATGAGGCCGAGCAGGGCTCGCACACAGTTTGCTCCGGGAGCTGTCGCCGTCGTCATGTCAGCACCCTACAGATGGCCGAACCTCCCTCTCCGGGCAACGCCGATAATGTACGTTATGTAAAGTCGAGGAAGGATGGCTCAGCACGAGCCCTCTTCTCGGCTCCCCTCCCGCGGTCTACGCTCCGGGGCATGACCACACCGATCCGCTTCAGCGCCGTGACCATCGCCGCACCGGAGCCCGGACGCCTGGCCGAGTTCTACGCGGAGATCACCGACGGCGAGGTGATCACGGTCCTCGGGGACGCCTGGGCCGGCACGCAGAGCGCCGGTGGCCGTATCGATGTGATGGGCGTGGAGAACTATGAGCCGCCGAGGTGGCCGGAGGACTCCGCCCTGATCCATCTGGACTTCCTGGTGGAGGATCTCGAGCTCGCCGCCGCGAGGGTCGAGGAGGCCGGCGCGGTCCGGTTCGACTTCCAGCCCAACGCCGCTCACTGCCTGGTCTTCGCAGATCCCGTGGACCACCCGTTCTGCCTCACCCTCGTCGACGTCCCCGCCTGACAGGCGAAACGCACGCTCAGTACGCCGCGATGACGCCGTTCCCGTCGGCCCAGGTGGCGACGAGGCGCACCGTGCCGTCGAGGCCGCCGACGGTGCGAGAGATCGTGAAGGGTTCGCCGTCCAGCAGCTCGTCCGCGGACGGCGGCTGCTCCCCCTCGTCGACCTCGAGGCTGAGCGTCACGCTCTGAGGCCTGGTCTCGACCAGCTCGCCGTCGGGCGTGTGGATCTCGAGCTCCGCCTGCTCCTGCTCGCCGCAGATCGCGCGTCGGAAGCAGTCCAGGGCCACGTCGTCGGCGAGGCCGTCGTAGACGTAGCGCTCCCCCAGGACCGAATGATCCATCGTGCCGATGAAGCCCTCCGCCGCGCCCTCGACGGGCTCGGCGCGGTAGGCCAACGGCAGGTGGTACACCGTCTCCCCGACCCGTGCGAAGTGGCACTCGATGCCGACCTCGCCGTCGGGGTCGTCGAAGCGGTAGGCACCGAGCACCTCGAGCTCCCCCGTCTCGCCCCAGGAGCGAGATTCGAGGAATTGATGCAGGATCTCGGGCTTGGACGGGCTGAGCTCGGCCTGATAGATGATCGCCATGGGTCCAGGCTAGCGCGGGAGGCACCGCACCTCAGGAAGGCGCCTCAGGAGCGCAGCACGACCTTGACCGGACCGTCGCCGACCGGCGAGAACTGCAGCACGGCGGTGCCGGGGCTCAGCCGCGGGTCGCGCAGGTACTGCTCATACAGGCCGCGCTCCGCCGCCATGTCCCCCGCATCGGCCGCGATCAGGTGCTCGACGACCTCGTCGAGAACCGTGAGCAGCTCCTCGCCCATGGTCTCGCCGGGTGCCGGAATCGCGCCCCACCCGTCCCAGAGCAGCGTCTCGTCGCCGTAGCGATGGGCCAGCTCCCAGAACACCTCGGACAGCACGAAATCCTCGCCGCTGAGAGGGTGTCCGGGGGCCACACCGTACGAGGCGGCATCGAGCGTTCCCGCGCGCAGCGCACGGAACGCCTCCGCCGCGGAGAGGAACGGGGCACCGGGGCCCGTCTCCAGATCCAGCGGGTCGGGCAGCAGCCCCGACCCCTGCTCGACCTCCGTGTCGACGCGTCGCCAGCGGTTCCCGTCGTGCATCTCCACCACCACGTGGTCGCTGTGCCAGTCGGTCAGGAAATAGTCGGCGAAGCCGACCCGGCTGCGCGCCGGCACCCCGTGATGGCGCAGGATCGAGACGGCCAGCAGGGTGTGGTCCCGGCAGCAGCCCTGGAGGCGTTCGCCGATCTCCCGGTGAGCGGAGAGGGCCAGCCCGGGGTGGCGCTGCTGATCCACGGCGAGCATCTCCTCCACCCAGCGCAGGTCCACGTCGTGCCGGCTCGTGGCAGGAAGATCCTCCGCCTGAGCACGGTAATGGGCCAGCAGGGTGCGCACCACCGGCCCGATCTCCGCGTGATCAGGGTCGACGCCGTCCAGCAGCGTCGCGAACCTCCCCGGGTCGCTCGTGGGGGTGTGACGTGCCCAGTCGGCAGGGACGGGTGGGTCCGAGAGCATCATCACCATGGCGCCAGTATGGTCTGCGGGCGGCCGTCCGTCACCGGTCCGGCAGCGTGAGCAGCTCAGGGAGATGATCGATCTGCTCCGCGTCCCCGGCATCGAGCGCGACACCGGGGGTCCGCAGGAGAACCCCGCGCACACCCGCGGTCCGCGCCGCCGCGACATCTGCCGGGCGATCGCCGACGGCGAGGCACTCCCCCGGCTCCAGACGATGCCGCTCGAGCAGATCGTGCACCATGGCCGGATCCGGCTTCCGGGCGAATCCGTCGGGCGCGCAGACCAGATCGTCCACGGCCAGTGAGAGGGAGGCCAGGAGCGCCTCGGCGCTGTCGCGCTCACGATGGGTCGCCACCAGGTTCAGCCCGCCGGTCGCGCGCACGGCGGCCAGCACCTCCCGCGCTCCGTCCATGGCCGGAGGCGGCCGGTCGGCCCAGCGGGCCTTGGTGCCGTCATAGGCCGTGCGGAGATCGTGCTCGGGCAGGTCGTAGCGACGTGCGAGGGTGCTGATCGCCTCGCCGCTCGAGCGCCGCGTCAGCTGCGCGACCTCCTGGAGGAGGCTCTCCCCCGGCTCCGCGCTGATCACCGCGGCCAGTGCCCGGTCCACATCGGGATAGGTGTTCAGGAGGGTGCCCCCCAGGTCCCAGATCACCGCCTCCATGTCCGCCATTGTGACAGTCGGGCCCCGGATTCGTCGACGGGAGCGGCACCGGTGTTCACTGGTCCTGTGCCGCTGACCGACCAGCTCCTCGAGCTCTCCGTGCTGACCATCGTGCTGCTGATCGGCGCGGCCTTCGTCGCCGGCTGGGTGGACGCCGTCGTCGGCGGCGGCGGGCTGATCCAGCTGCCGGCGCTGCTCACCGCGCTCCCGGCGGACACCTCGACGTCGACCGTGCTGGGCACGAACAAGATCGCCTCCGCCGCCGGCACGGCGGTGTCCTCCTGGACCTACGTCCGACGGATCACGCCGATCGCGGCGACCGCGATCCCTCTCGTGCTCTGCGCCCTGGCGGGCAGCGCGCTCGGGGCGGGACTGGCGACGTTCGTCCCCAAGCCGTGGCTCTCCCCCATCGTGCTCGTCGCCCTGATCGCCGTGGGTCTGTACACCGTGCTGCGCCCGGCGATGGGTCTCGTGCACGAGCCCCGGCACCGCGGTCGTGCGCACGTGCTGCGCTCCGGTGGAATCGGCGCCGTGATCGGTGTGTACGACGGGGTGCTCGGGCCGGGAACCGGCTCCTTCTTCATCATCGCGATGGTGGCGCTGCTCGGGTACGGGTTCCTCGAGGCCAGCGTGCACGCGAAGCTCGCGAATCTGACCACCAACATCGGGGCGCTGCTGGTGTTCGGGCTGCAGGGCGAGGTGTGGTGGCTGCTCGGCGGGATCATGGCGGTGGCCAACGTGCTCGGCGGGTTCCTCGGAGCGCGTCTCGCGATCCGGCTCGGCTCCCGCTTCGTGCGGATCGTGTTCCTCATCGTCACCGGAGCCCTCGCCGTGCGCCTCGCGGCGGACTCAGTGGCGCTGTTCACCTGACCTGACAGCTCGCGGCGGGGAATAGTCCTCCGCCACAGGTCGTTGAAGAGTGAGTCATCCCCGCCGCCCCTGCCTGCGGCCCGTTGCCTGGAGGTCACCTTGGATCCGACGACCCTGTTCAGCTATGAGCACCATGTCGACTCGCGCTCGCTGCACGGACGCACCCTCCTGGTGAGCCTCGGGGCGTTCACCGATGCCGGGAACGCCCAGGACCTCATCGACGACCATCTGCTCAACACCCTCCCCAGCCGCGTCGTCGGGCGCCTGGACATGGACCAGGTGTACGACTATGCGGGCCACCGTCCCGAGGTCACCCTCGAGCTCGACCACTTCGACGGCTACGAGAAGCCCGAGATCCTGCTGCACGAGGTCACGGACTCCGACGGGGAGCCGTTCTTCCTGCTCACCGGACCGGAGCCGTCCTTCCAGTGGGAGCGCGTCGCGACCTCCCTGCAGATCATCGTCGAGCAGCTGGGCATCGAGCGGACCCTGCTCGTGCAGGGCTTCCCGGCACCGGTCCCCCACACCCGAGAGCTGCCGGTGACGCGCTTCGCCGGCGATCCGGACTCCATCGAGGTGCGCCGCACGATGCCCGGGACGTTCCGCCTCCGCGCCCCGTTCACCTCGCTCCTGACCCTGCGCCTGGCCGACGCCGGCCACGACGTCGTCGGGCTCGTGGTCCACGTGCCGCAGTATCTCCACGAGATGTCCTATCCCGACGCCGCGATCGCCCTGCTCACCGCCATCGGTCAGGAGAAGGGCCCGATGATCCCGGTCGAGGGGCTCGAAGCACTGGCCGGGCCCGTGCGAGAGGCCGTCGCCGCCCAGATCGACTCGCAGGAGCAGCTCCAGGAGATGGTCTCCGGCCTCGAGCAGCGCTATGACCGGATGATCACCTCGGGAGCCGCCACCGAGGTCCCGACCGCCGATGACATCGCGGCGGAGGTCGAGCACTACCTGGCAGAGATCGCCGAGGACGGGACGGTCGACGACGCGCCCGAGGACGGGCAGGAGCCGCCCGCGCAGGGCTGAGCCGCTGACGGGTCAGCGCAGAGTGACCGCTGCGCCGACGTGCTCGGCAGGAAGCTCCGGGTCCGCCACGGCGGTCACCTGGATGCCGGTGAGGAGGACGTTCCCGGCCAGGGTGGTCATGAACGCCGTGTCCGCGGCGTCCTGCCCGGTCGCGATGCGCACCATCGAGCTGCGCGGGGCGAGATGGGTGGAGTCCACGGCCGTCCAGGCCTCGTCGACCATCGCCTCGACCACCAGGTGGAAGTCCATCGGGCTGAGCCCGGGGGCGTAGACGGAGGAGCAGCGGGCGGGGATCCCGCCGGCGCGCAGCAGCGTGGCGGTGAGGTGGGCGTAGTCCCGGCACACACCCTGGCGCGCGACGTACGTGCTCCGTGCGGAGTCCGTGATCGTGCTGGATCCCGGCACGTAGTCGAGGTGCTCGTGCACCCACTGCACGACAGCGTCGACCGCCTCGATCCCGGAGCGCCCGTCGAGGACCTCCTCCGCGATCTTCGTGAACTCATCGACCTCGCAGTAGCGCGAGGGCCGCAGATGCAGCACCGCATCAGCCTCGCTCGCACTCGGACTCCGCGCGGCGGTGACGTCGCGAGCCTCGTAGGTGATCTCGACCCTCCCCTCCGGCAGGCCTGTGACCAGGTGCATCCTGCTGCCGAAGCGGTCGCGGGTCTCTGTGCTCGGGTGCGCCCGGCCACCGGCGATCACGGTCAGGGACTCGTGCTGGGCAGGGGCATCGGACACCGCGATCAGCAGCGCCACGTCGGTGCCTTCGGCGACATCGGCCGTCATCCACGCGCGTACTTGTCTCTTCACATCCTCAGTGTGGCATCCACCGCCGGGCCGAGGCCCGGACGCCTTTGCCGCAGGGTGATCCGCGGCATAGGCTTGTGACCCAGTCGTCATCGTCGACACGGTCCCCTTCCGGACCTGCTCGACCCCCGTGGCGAACAGCGCCGATCCCCGGATCCCTGGCGCGATGCGACGGACGTCGACCTCGTATTCCACCGACCCAGCACTCCAGGAGAACCTTCATGACCCGATCCACAGGACCCGTCGGCGTCGGCATCATCGGGGCCGGGGTGATCTCCGGCCAGTATCTCGACCAGCTCACCACCTACCCGGACATCGAGCTGCGTGCCATCGGCGATCTGCGGCCCGAGGCGGCCGCCGCCCGGGCGGAGGAGTACGGCATCGCGGTGCACGGACCGGCCGAGGTCGTGCTGGAGGACCCGGAGATCGAGATCGTGGTCAACCTGACCATCCCTGCTGCTCACTACGAGGTCTCCCTCAGCATCCTCGAGGCCGGCAAGCACGTCTGGACCGAGAAGCCACTGGTCACCACGCGTGAGGATGCCCGTGCTCTGCTCGCCGCCGCGCGGGAGAAGGGGTTGCGCGTCGGCGGTGCCCCGGACACGGTTCTCGGCGCCGGGGTGCAGACGGGCCTGCGGGCGCTGCGCAACGGCGAGATCGGCGAGCCCCGCTCCGCCCTCGCGCAGTTCCGCTCCCCCGGCCCGGAGTCCTGGCATCCCAATCCCGACTTCCTGTTCCAGATCGGCGCGGGCCCGCTCTTCGACATGGGTCCCTACTACCTGACCAGCCTCGTGCTCGCCTTCGGCCCCGTCGTCTCGGTCTCCGCGGTCGGGTCGCAGTCCGTGCCCGCCCGCACCATCGGCTCCGGCCCGCGCGCCGGGGAGACCTTCGAGGTCGAGGTGCCCACCCGGGTGCAGGGCCTGCTGCGCTTCGCGAGCGGCGCCGTCGCCGCCGTCGAGTTCTCCTTCGACGACGCCACCGGGCAGCCCCACGTGCTGGAGCTCGCGGGCTCTGCCGGCTCCCTGTCCCTGCCCGACCCCAACGGTTTCGTCGGTGAGACCGGCATGGCCGAGCGCGGCGACGAGGACTGGACGGAGCGCGAGGCGGTCGGCGCGGTCGGCGGCCGAGGGCTCGGCACCCTTGAGATGGCCCGGGCCCTGCGCGCGGATCGTCCGCACCGCCTCACGGGAGACCTGGCCGGGCATGTCCTGGACATCATGATCGGTCTGGACGAGGCCTCCCGCGGCGACGGCTCCGCAGCGATCGACTCGAGCGTCGAGGTCCCGGAGCTGCTGCCCGCGGACTTCGACCCTCTCGCCGTGACCCTCTGACGATCTGACCGACTGACCGACTGACCGACCGACCAACTGACCGACCATTTCCCGAGTCCAGGAGACCGATGTGGCGACCGTGCCTCACCTTCCAGCAGACCGTCCGCTCGGCGTCGCCCTGATCGGCTACGCGTTCATGGGTCGCGCCCACTCCCAGGCCTGGCGCACCGTCGGCGCCGCCTTCGACGTCCCCGACATCGCCCGCCGGGTGATCGTGGGCCGGGATGAGGAGGCCGTCGCCACGGCGGCCCATCGCCTGGACTGGGAGGAGCACGCCACCGACTGGCGCGAGGTCATCAGCCGCGACGACATCGACATCGTCGACATCTGCACCCCCGGCTTCCTGCACGCCGAGATCGCGATCGCGGCCCTCGAGGCGGGCAAGCACGTTCTGTGCGAGAAACCGCTGGCCAACGACACCGCGGAGGCGCAGGCCATGGTCGAGGCCGCCGAGAAGGCCACCGCGCGGGGACAGGTCGCCGCCCTCGGCTTCACCTACCGCCGCGTCCCGGCCCTCGCCCTGGCCCGGCAGTTCGTGGCCGACGGCAAGCTGGGCACGATCCGCCAGGCGAAGGCCGCGTACCTGCAGGACTGGCTGGTCGACGAGGAGGCCGGCATGTCCTGGCGGCTGCGCCGGGAGACCGCCGGTTCCGGCGCGCTCGGCGACATCGCCTCCCACGCGATCGACCAGATCCAGTTCCTCACCGGCCAGCGGACCACCGCCGTGCGCGGTCGCCTGGCCACGATGGTCCCCCAGCGGCCGGGCGAGGACGGGCTCGAGGACGTCACCGTCGACGACGCCGCCTGGGCGACCCTCGAGCTGGACGGCGGGGCGATCGGCTCCGTCGAGGTCTCCCGGATGGCGACCGGCGCGAAGAACCGGTTGACCGTGGAACTCTTCGGGACGAGTGGCGCACTGCGCTTCGATCTCGAGAACCCCAACGAGCTCTGGTACCTCGACGCCACCGTCCCGGTCACCGAGCAGGGCTTCACGCGGGTGCTGGTCACCGAGCCCGAGCATCCGTATCTCGAGGCCTGGTGGCCGCAGGGGCACGTGCTGGGCTGGGAGAACGCCTTCACCAACCAGGCCCGCGACCTGCTGCTCGCGATCCGCGACGAGGACGCCGCCTACGCGCCCGACTTCGCCGACGGGCTCGCCCTGCAGCGCGTGCTCGACGCGGTGATCGCGTCCGACGCCGCGGACGGAGCCGGCGTCACCCTCTGAACCGCACCACCCACCCCTCACTGCTGAGAAGGAGCATCTCCACCATGTCCCACCCGCACACCCTGTTCACCGGGCAGTGGCTCGACCTCACCCTCGACGAGGTCGCCGCCCATGCCGCGTCCATCGGCTACGACGGACTCGAGATCTGCGTGGGCGGCGAGCACCTCGACGCCGCCCGCTGGGACGACGAGTCGTACATCGCCGAGCGTCTGGGGATCCTCGAGAAGCACGGCCTGAAGTGCTGGGCGATCTCGAACCACTTCAAGGGTCAGGCGATCTGCGACGATCCGATCGACTTCCGCCACCAGGCGATCGTCGGCTCCGCGATCTGGGGCGACGGTGAACCCGAGGGCGTGCGCGAGCGCGCCACCGAGGACATGAAGAACACCGCCCGTCTCGCGCAGAAGCTCGGGGTCGACACCGTCATCGGCTTCACCGGCTCGAAGATCTGGAAGTACGTCGCGATGTTCCCGCCGGTGTCCCAGGAGGTCATCGATGAGGGCTACCAGGATTTCGCGGACCGCTGGAACCCGATCCTCGATGTCTTCGACGAGTGCGGCGTGCGCTTCGCCCACGAGGTGCACCCCTCCGAGATCGCCTACGACTACTGGACCACCCGGCGCACCCTCGAGGCGATCGGTCACCGTCCCGCGTTCGGCCTGAACTGGGACCCGTCCCACTTCATGTGGCAGGACATCGACCCCGTCTCGTTCATCACCGACTTCGCCGACCGCATCTACCACGTGGACTGCAAGGACATCCGGGTGCGCATCACAGGGCGCAACACGCGCCTGGGCTCGCACCTGGCCTGGGGAGATCCCCGGCGCGGCTGGGACTTCGTCTCCTTCGGGCGCGGGGACGTGCCGTGGGACGCCGCATTCCGGGCGCTGCGGCACATCGGCTACGAGGGCCCCATCTCGATCGAGTGGGAGGATGCCGGCATGGACCGTCTCCACGGGGCGAAGGAAGCCCTGGCCGTGCTCGAGGGCCTCGACTATCCCGTCGCCCAGGGCTCCTTCGACGACGCCTTCAGCAACCAGGAGTGATCGCATGAGCGCAGCAGGTGCCCAGGAACGTGCAGAGTTCGCCGCGAGCTTCCTCGAGCTCGGTCCCGACGCGCCGACGATCCTGCCGGGATGGGACGCTCCGGATCTCCTGGAGCACCTGCTGCTGCGGGAGAGCCTCCCCCACCTCATGGTCGGCTCGGCGCTGCCCGGTCCGCTCGGCCGGCGCGCCGGCCGAGCCCGTTAGGATCTGCGCGCCGCGCCCTGGGAGCAGCTCGTAGAGCAGTTCCGCAACGGTCCCGGGCCCCTCTCCCCCGCGGGGACCATGGATTCCCTCAGCGGAGACGGCGAGCTCCTGATCCATCATGAGGATCTGCGGCGTGCCCAGGACGGATGGGAGCCCCGGCGGCTCTCCGCCGCGCAGGATGCGTCGGCCTGGAAGGCCCTCGGGCTGCTGTCCCGAGTGGTCCTGCGCGTTCCGGTCGACGTCACATTCGTCTCACCGCGCGGCGGGATGCGGCGGCGAGCACGGCGCTCGACCGGCAGCGTGCGGGTGCACGGCGAGCCGATCGAGCTGCTCCTGTGGGCCTCCGGTCGCGATGACGTGGCGCGGGTGAGGATCCACGGCGACGAGAGGGGACAGCAGGCCCTGCACAGCGGCCGCCGAGGCCTCTGACGCTCCGACGGCTCAGTCGCGCTCGAGCAGGAACAGGCGAGGGTGGTGCCCCTTCTGGAAGAAGCGGTGCTCGTCGATCAGGCGCCACTCGCTGTCGGCCTCCTCCAGCACCCGCTGCATCCGGGTGATCTCATGCGTGAGCACCCCGAGCCGGGCCTGCGGGGCGGCCAGCTGAGCAGCCCTCGCGAGGAGGTCGACGAGCAGCTGCTCATTGCTCTCGTGCTCGCCATGGAGGGTTCCCCAGGGCGGGTTGGTGAGGAACCGGGTGAAGCCGGGGTCGATCTCTGCGGTCAGGACGTCCCCGGTGATCCAGTCGATGCGTCCCTTGCGGCGGGCGGCACGCTGGTGCTGCTGCGCGGCCTCGATGGCGGACGGGTCCAGATCCACGCCGAGCGCCCGGGCGGGTGCCACGTCGTGGAGCTGCTCGATCAGGAACGTCCCGGATCCGCAGGTCATGTCGAGCACGCTGTCCTCACTCCCCACCTCGAGCAGGTCCAGAACGGTCGCGGCGATGGTGCCGTTGACCGCACCGGGGTAGTTGACCGTGCGCCAGGTCCGGGTCGACAGGGGGCGCGGGGTGGTCCGCAGCAGGATCTGCCAGGTGTGCTCAGGGATGCCGCGGCGCACCCGCACCACCAGGTCGCCGTCCTCCGAGACCTCCACACCGGCCAGCTCCGCGATCGCCTCCGCGATCCGGCGCATGTCCGGGGTCTGTGAGCCCGCCGCTTCGAGCCGGAGCCCGTGGAAGCGCTGGCGAGGCCGTTGCCGGCCCAGATCCTCCAGGAGCTCCCCCAGCTGCTGCTGCACGGAGGTCTCGAGCAGCTCCCGCGGCCGTCGAGCGGGGACGGTGAGCCCGGAGGAGGCGGCCACGACCCGGCGCAGGCCTCGCACGGCGTCGAGGTCGTCCGTGCTGAGGGACAGCTCCGTGGGGGTGATCTGCCGGGCTGGGCCCAGCCGGCCGGCCTCCCGCAGGGCGCTGTCCCCGCAGCCGTCGAGCACCTCCAGCACGAGCTCATGCGTGATCTGCGACATCGTCTCCTCCTCCTCGGCGCGTTCTGCACACGATTCACGCAGGTTACCGCCCGTGGCGTGCTCGGTGATCAGGCTCGGGTCGGTAGACTCTCCGTGTGTTCATCGTGAGTGTGTGTTCCCTGAAGGGCGGCGTCGGCAAGACGTCCGTGACCCTGGGCCTGGCTTCTGCCGCCCTCCATCAGGAGGTGAACACTCTCGTCATCGACCTCGACCCTCAAGGCGACTCGACGCTGGGGCTGCTGGGCGAGCCTGCCTCCACCGTCGACATCGCCGAGGTGCTCTCCTCGCCGCGCACCGAGACCATCGACCGGTCGATCCTGCCCACGCCCTGGTCCGCCGGTGCGGCATCGCATCTGGACATGATCCCCGGATCGAGCCGCTCCTCGGTGATGGACTCCCCCGCACCGAATGCGAAGGACGTGCGGCGTCTGCATGAGGCGCTGGACAAGCGCACCCACCAGTACGACCTGGTGCTGATCGACTGCCCGCCCTCCCTGAACGGCCTCACCCAGATGGCGCTCGCGGCCTCGGATCGCGCCCTCGTGGTCGCCGAGCCCGGGTTCTTCGCGGTCACCGCCGCTGATCGCGCGCTCAAGCTCGCCACCGAGATGCATGATGCCGGCACCGCTCCCCGGCTGCAGCCCCTCGGGCTCGTGGTCAATCGCTATCGTCCGCGGTCGGTCGAGCACCAGTACCGTCTGGCAGAGCTCAGGGATCTCTTCGGGGACACCGTGCTGGAGCCGGTCATCGAGGAGCGCGTGGGCCTGCAGCAGGCGCAGGGCGGCGCCGTTCCGCTCCACCGGTACGAAGGTGCCTCCGGCAAGCGGCTGACCCAGGACTTCGACGCACTGCTGCAGACAGTGCTGGAATCTCGCCAGCACTCCTGAGCTGCACGGCACTCCTGAACGTCTGAGTGCGGCGGCGGTCGACGTCCTCGCCGCACCGGACTTCCGGGGCACGCACCAGACTCCGAGGCGCAGAGACACAGAAACGGCGAGTCCCTTCCCGGGGCTCGCCGTCGTGCTGTGTGGAGGAGGAGGTTCGGTCAGCCGGCCTGGCGGGAACGGCGGCGGGCCGCCAGCTCGTCCTGCAGGGCGAGAGCGGCGTCGTCCGCGGGATTCACGCCGGGCAGCACGGCCAGGTCGTTCTCGACCTCGCGCCAGACACGGCCCACGGCGATGCCGAACACGCCCTGCCCGCCCTGGACCAGGTCGAAGACGTCCTCGGCGGACGTGCACTCGTAGACGGAGGCGCCATCACTCATGAGGGTGATCCCGGCGAGGTCGTCGCTGCCTCGCTCGCGCAGAGCATTCACGGCCACCCGGATCTGCTGGAGGGAGACGCCGGTGTCGAGGAGGCGCTTGACCACCTTCAGCACGAGGATGTCACGGAAGCCGTAGAGGCGCTGGCTGCCAGAGCCGGACGCCGCCCGGACGCCGGGCTCGACCAGCCCGGTGCGGGCCCAGTAGTCCAGCTGGCGGTAGGTGATGCCGGCGGCCTTGCAGGCGGCCGGACCGCGGTACCCGAGCTCACCGGGGGTGTCCACGACGTCGTCGAAGAGAACACCCTGAGCGGGTTCAGCGGGCACGGTCGATTGTCCGGTGCGATCCTCACCAGGTGAGACGTTCACAGCTACCTCCGGGTTCCGGCTCTCCGAGGGGGAAGGTGAGAGCACTCCCCCCACAGTAGCGTGTCCCTGCCGTCGGCCGGCCTCAACGCGCCGCCCGAAGGTCACGGATAGATTGCGCCCGCTGCCGGGACCCGCCGTCCGCCCTGCTCAGGAATCCCGGAGCTTCGTGCGCAGCACGGCGCTGTGCAGGGCGATCATCGACTCGCCGAGATCCCGGGCGAAATCCTCGGCCTCACCCCGGGCGGCGGAGTCGCCGGACCGCGAGCGCGGCCTGGCCACCGAGCCGATCATGTGCGCCTCGCGCTCCGCCGAGGTGCGCAGCATGACCAGGTGCCGCGGGTGGAGGCCCTCCTCCGCGAGGTCGCGGGCCGAGGTGACGATCTCCAGCTCGGCGGAGCCGTAGAAGAGGAGACCTTCCGCCAGAAGGCCGTACTGCTCGAGCTCCTCGAGGAAGCCCTCCTCGACGGCGGCCCGGCGTGCGAGCCCTCGGCGATCGAGCCGCACGGCCTGGATCGTGGAGGTCGGCCCGGGGCGCGAGGCGATCGAGGTGACCTCGGAGTCCACGCCATGCTCGAACAGATGCTCCTTGATGACCTTGAGCGGCCAGAAGCGGTCGCGCTGGGCGCGCAGCACGAACATCAGCCTGTCGACGTCGTCGCGCGTGTACTTGCGATATCCCGCCGGGGTGCGCTCCGGGGTGATCAGCCCCTCGGACTCGAGGTAATGCAGTTTGGAGTGCGCGAGGTCCGGGAACTCGTCCTGCAGGGAGGCGAGCACCTGACCGATGCTCAGCCGTGCGATGCCGGACGAGTTCGGCCTGCGCTCTGCGGAGGCCGCCATCGGGTCAGGCCGTCCCGTGGAAGGGGTGGTAGGTGAGGCGGTACTTGCCGATCTGCACGTCCTGGCCGGGCTGGAGGCGCACCTCGTCGACGCGGTCCTTGCCCACATAGGTGCCGTTGAGGGACCCCAGGTCCCGCACGAGGAAGCCGTCCCCGTCACGGACGAAGGCGGCATGCTTGCGAGAGACGGTGACGTCGTCGAGGAAGATCTCGCTGTTGGGGTGCCGCCCGGCGAGAGTGGTCTCGGAGTCCAGCAGGAAGCGAGCACCGAGGTTCGGGCCCTTGCGCACCATCAGCAGCGCGCTGTGCGGGGGCAGGTTCTCGATCGCGCGACGATCCTGTGAGGAGAGACCGGGCTCGCCGTCCTCCACCGGATCACTGGGCGAGATCGCGCTCAGCTTCGATGTGTGGTCGAGATTCTCGTCGTTCCACGCGGTGTTACCGGACACTCCGCACCCCTTCCTGGCAAGCGGTGGACCCCGCTCTATGAACGATCAGGATCCAGCCCGCCCATCCTCGCACGCTCGACGCGCCCGTTGCACTGATCCACACCGCCCTGGAGAGGATTTGACGATCACTTGACCACCTCCGAGTGTTCGGGTTCGTCCAGCTCGACCGTCGCCGTGACCTCGACGTCCTGCTCTGCGGCGATCGCGAGGGTGCCGCCATCGGCCGCGACGGAGTCAGCGGCACCGCCGGGGATCCGAAGCGCCGGTTCCATGACCTCGGGATCGCCGATGACGCGCACGGTGTACGGGGCGGCGATGACGGTGCCGTCGACCAGGAGCCGGCCGCTGGGGTCCGTCGTGATCGAGGTGGACGCCACCACGCGGACCGTGCCCAGCTGGATCACCTCGGCCCCGGCATTGCGCAGCTCCTGGATGACGCCCAGCAGAGTGGAGGCGCGCACCCCGCTCGCCGGATCCGCGATCGACACGACGATCCCGCGGCCGTGCGCCGGCGAGGTGCCCGCGATGATCTCGAGGTTGGCGAGGCGCTCCTCGGCAGCGGTCCGTGCCTCAGCGTCATCCCCCTGCCCCGAGCGCAGCGATTCCAGCGTGCGATCCAGCTCGGCGTTCTCCACCTCGAGGCCCGCGGCATGCCGGCCCGACTCGTCCAGGAGCCGTAGGAGCTCCTGCTGGGAGGCGCCCTCGAGCGAGTCGTCCGTCTGCCGCAGCTGAGCGGCGATCGCGAGTCCCAGCAGCACGCACAGCAGACCCACGATCAGCTGCGACCAGGTGGCCTGCGGTCGCAGGGTGTCCCGCAGGCGATGCCAGACGGCCTTCTGCTGCTCCGGGCTCTCCGGGATACGGGTGCCGTCGCTCATGAGCGGAACAGCAGCCGACGGATCGCGGCCGCGTTGGAGAAGATCCGGATCCCGAGCACCACGATCACCGCGGTGGACAGCTGCGCGCCGACGCCCAGCTGGTCGCCGAGGAACACGAGGAACGCCGCGATCAGGACGTTGAACAGGAACGAGGTGATGAAGACGTGGGCGTCGAAGGCTCCGTCGAGGCTCGCACGCAGGCCGCCGGCGAGAGTGTCCAGCGCGGCGACCACCGCGATCGGGAGATAGGGCTGGAGCACGACCGGGACGTCGGGCTGGACGACGATGCCCAGGACGACGCCCACGATGAGGCCGATGATGGCGATCATTGGTGGTCCTTCATTCGGAGTCCTTCCGGGCATCGTCCTGCGAGGCCGTGCCGGCTGCTGGGTCGCTGGGATCGAGCGGGGACGCCTCGCGCAGCGTGCCGAGCGCTCGGGCGGGGACGCTGAGCTCCGTGCCGGTCGTCCAGGAGGTGCGGATGCCGAAGCGGGTGGAGAGCTCGGAGAGGTAGTCGCCGCTCTCCGCCGCCTCGACGCCGGCCTGCAGTGCCTCGGGGTCGCCGAGCGCGGTGATCTCGTAGGGCGGGGACAGGGGCCGGAAGTCGACGAGCACCGCGGACCCGGCCGTGCGGATCGCACTGGTGGCGCTCAGCCGCTGACCGTTGATGGAGACCGCCTCGGCCCCCGCCGCCCAGAGCCCGTTCACCGCGATCTGCAGATCCCCGTCGGTCACGCGGTTGATCGTCCCCTCCTTCACCCCGGGACTCGCGGGCAGCGGGACGGAGTCCTCGAGGGAGAGCACCACGCCGGTGCCGCTGAGCACCGTTCCGGCCGCAGCCACCTCGTGGACCCGCAGCCGCTGCGCGGACTCGGAGTCGGTGTCGTCCAGGACGGTCTCCTGGGCTGCCGCGATGTCGCCCTCGAGACTCCCCTGCCTCGCGTCGAGCGCATCGATGTCCTCACGGCTGTTCAGCACCTCCTGCTCCAGGAGCGCGCGCGGATTGTCGTCCGCCGCGGCATCTCGTCGCAGGTCCGCGACGGAGACGGCGACCGCGAAGCCCAGCAGGAGTGCGAGCAGGACGGTGATGGTGCGGGTGATCCGGTTGTCCGGCGGAGTCTCCTCCGCCCAGGACGGGTCCTCCTCGCGCAGGGTGTCCACGTCATAGGGGTTCGCGGTCAGCGCGCGCAGCAGAGAGGTCGGCGAGTAGGGGGTCTCGCCGTGGGGTGTCGACCGCCGCGGAGCACGCATATCAGCAGGGTAGTGCCGAGGGCCCCGGTCAGCGATCAGACCCGCGGGATCTCGGGCATCGGGTCGGATCGGCCGATGAGATCCGCGAAGTCGGTGCGCCCGACGTCGGGGGCGTCCGGGGCCCGGGCGAGGACGAGGAATCTGCTGGTGCTCAGGGAGAGCGGCCCGATCTGCAGCTGCTGGGCCAGCGCGTCGAGCTCGCGTCGATGATGATCCGGATCGAGCCCGCCCGACCCGTCGCAGCCGTCGACCCCGTGCCACGCCACGTGACGGAGGTAGCCCAGCAGGCTCGCCATGTCGCCGAACCGGGCGGTGCCGTGGAAGGCGTCGGAGCGCTCCACGGTCAGGCCGGCTCGCGTGAGGTCGTGCACCGCGTTCTCCAGGGTGACCTCGGGAGAGGGCAGGTCGATGCCGAAGGCGCTGTCGAGCTCGCGCAGGTCGTCCCCGCCGATCCGCTCGGTGAGGAAGGAGCCGCCGGGCGCGAGCACGCGGGCCACGTCGTGCGCGTCATAGGTCCCGTGCCGGGACAGGACGAGATCGAAGGTCCCGTCGGGGAACGGCAGGTGCGCGCCGGGACGGTCGGCGCCGTGCTCGTGGACCGCGATCCCCAGCGGTACCAGTCGCGCTCGGGCGGCGGCGAGGGCCGGAGACCGACCCGCGGTGGCGACGGTCCCCTCCGGCAGCACGTCGGTCAGGGACGCGAGTGTCTCCCCTCCCCCGGTGCCGAGGTCGAGGACCCGATCCGACATCGGGGCGAGGTTGCCCACCAGCGTGGCCCAGCTCCAGGGCGGCTCCTGCTTCTGCTCCTGGACATCGGACCCGGTGACATCGGCGGACATCGATCGCCTCCTGCAGTTCACCCGCGACACCGCTGTGGCGCCGGTCACTTCCCACTCTGCCACGTGGCGCCGCCTCTGAGCCCTCCGCGACGCGTGCAATCGAGCCCGATCCGTGAAGTGCCGCAGGTCACGCCCGTCTCGATTGGCTCCAGGGGCATGGGGCGGGGTAGGGTTATCCACGGTCCTCCGGTGACGGAGGGTTTCGGGCTGTGGCGCAGCTTGGTAGCGCACCTGACTGGGGGTCAGGGGGTCGCAGGTTNACGACCGAAGGCCGTCGATCCGCATCTGCGGATCGACGGCCTTCGTCGTGTGCGGATCAGCCTCACGAGCGCACCGGACCCACCCAGATCTGCTGGGCGTTGGTGAACTCGCGGATCCCGTGCGGACCCAGCTCGCGGCCGTAGCCCGAGCGCTTGATGCCGCCCGAGGGCAGGCGCGGATCGGACTTCACGATGCCGTTCACGCTGACCTGGCCCGCCTCGATCCTCCGGGCGAGCTCGACCCCGCGCTCCGTCTCCGTCCAGATCGCGGCGCCCAGACCGTAGGGCGTGTCGTTCGCGAGCGCGAGCGCGTGCTCCGCGTCCTCGGCCGCCATCACCACGGCCAGCGGTCCGAAGGTCTCCTCCGTGCAGGCGGTCATCCCCGGCTCGACGCCGGTGAGCAGGGTGACCGGATAGAAGAATCCCTCCCCCTGCGGCATCATGCCGCCGAGGACGAGGGTGGCCCCGGCCTCGAGGCTGGTGGTGACCTGCCGGTGGAGGTTCTCGCGCAATTCCTGCCGGGCGATGGGGCCCACCTTCGTGGCCTCGTCCCGGGGATCGCCGACCACGAGGTCCTTCAGCTGCGCGGTGAGCAGCTCGACGAACTCGTCGTGCACGGAGCGCTCGACGATCACCCGCTTGGCGGCGATGCACGACTGTCCGGCATTGATGATCCGCGAGAGGGCGGAGACCTCGGCTGCTCGGGCGAGGTTCGCGTCGGCCAGCACGATGCAGGGGTCGGAGCCGCCCAGCTCGAGCACCGCGGGTTTGATCTCGCTCGCGGCGATCGCAGCGACCTTCGCGCCGGCCCGGTCCGAGCCGGTGAAGGAGACGGCCTGGATCCTCGGATCGCGGATCGCCTGCTCGACATCCTCGGTACGGGCCTGGAGGGTCTGGAAGATCCCTTCCGGGGCACCCGCTGCACGGAACACCTCCTCGAGCGCGGCCGCACAACCGGGCACATGCGGATCATGCTTCATGACACAGGTGTTCCCGGCCATGAGCGCCGGGGCGCAGAAGCGGAAGGCGACCCAGAAGGGGGCGTTCCAGGGCAGGATCCCCAGCACCGGTCCGAGCGGCAGATACTGGACGTACGAGCTGGTCGCGTCGGAGGCAAGGTGCTCGTCGGCGAGATACTCCGCGGCATGCTCGGCGTAGTGCTCGGCGGCCCACGCGGACTTGATGACCTCGCCGCGGGACTCCCCGATCGGCTTGCCCATCTCCTGCGTCATCACCGGTGCGAGCTCGTCGACGTGCTCGCGCATGTAGTCGGCGACCCGGCGCATCATCGCGGCGCGCTCCTCGATCCCGGTGTCCCTCCAGGCGGGATAGGCCTGCTGGGCCCGGTCGATGATCGCCGTGATCTCCTCGGGGGTCGCGGCGGGCACCTCGTGCACGGCGGCGCCGGTGGTGGGATCGATGGCTGTCAGCATGGTCATGAAGCAGCTCCTCTCAGAAGCTCGGCGCGACGACGGCAGAGGCGCGGAATGAACGGGCGGAGCTCTCGTGGACGGTGAAGTCCTCGGGCAGCGTGAAGAACGACTCGCAGCCGTCCGCGGTGACGTGGACGGTGTCCGAGATGCCGACGGTCTTGTTCCCGTCCACACCCCACATCCACGGGAGCAGGTGGAAGGTCATGCCCTCCTCGAGCGGACGCTCGTCCCCCTCCAGCAGGGAGATGATGTACCCCTCGTCCCAGGACGGCGGGAAGGCGATCCCGATCGAGTAGCCGGCGCGGGTGACGAGCTGCGCCCCCACATCGTTGCTCTCGATGCGGGAGCGTGTGAGCTCCGCGATCTCGGAGACGGTCACCCCCGGCTTCATGAGGCTGCGCAGCTCCGCGAGCGTCTGCTTCATGAGCTCCTGGGCGGAGTGCATCGACTCCGAGAGCGCCCCGTTGACCGCGGTGCGCATCATGGCCGTGTGATATCTCCGGTAGCAGCCTCCGACCTCGAGGAACACATGCTCCCCGGGCCGGATCATGCGTCCCTCCCAGGTGGAGTGTCCGATCATCGTCCGGGGCCCGGAGGCGACATACGGGACCACCGCCGGGAACTCGCCGCCGGCACGGAACATCGCGGAGGTGATCGCCGCGGCCACATCGTTCTCGGTGGCACCGGCCATCGCGGCGCGCAGGCCCGCGGCCATCCCCGCCTCCCCGGCGTAGGCGGCGAGCTGCATCACCTCGATCTCGGCCGGGGACTTGCGGATCCGGCCCTCCTCGACGATGCCGAAGCAGTCCACCAGCCCTTCGCCGAAGGCATCGTGGAAGCGATCCTGCTGGTAGGCGGGGAAGTAGTAGCTGTTGCGCTCGTATCCCACCTGGGCGTCACCGAGGCGCAGGTCGCGCAGGGTGCTGACCAGTTCGAGGATCGCGTCCCCGCTGTCGGGATAGGCCCGCGAATGCTCCAGCCAGGTCCGCGCGATCACGTTGGACTCCTCGAGCGCGCGGGTGATCATCACCGAGTCCGTCTCCAGCGGCACGATCAGGGCCTGGAAGAAGGAGTATCCGGTGGTCTGGTAGTCGGTGAGGTACATCAGGTTCTCGGGATCGGTGATGATCACCGCGTCGAGCCCCCGCTCCGCCATCCGCTGCCGTAGCTCCGAGAGCCTTCGCTCGTACTCCTCAGGGGCGAAGGTCATATCGGACCGGCGGCGCATCAGTCCGCGTCCGATGCGGCGGTGAGGGCACCCTCGAGCAGGTCGAGGCCGGCGGCGAGATCGTCCTCGGGGATCGTCAGCGGCGGGATCAGCTTGATCACCCGCCCCTCGCTCCCGCAGGGGCCGATCAGCAGGCCGGCCTCGAAGGCCGCCTGCTGGACCCGTTTGGCGAACGCACCGTCGTGCGTGTCCAGCGCCTGCATCATGCCGCGCCCGCGCACCTCCCAGCCCCGGTCGGGATTCTTCGCGGCGATGCTCTCGAGCCTGTCCCGCATCCGCTGCCCCTTGGCGAGGACCTCGGCGAGGAAGGCCTCGTCGGTGAAGTAGTCCAGTGCCACGGTGCCGGCGACGAAGGACAGCCCCTGCCCGCGGAAGGTGCCCGTATGCGCACCCGGCGACCAGTGGGCGTCGACCTCGGGCTTGTTGAGGTTCATGGCGATCGGGGTGCCGAAGCCTCCCAGGCCCTTGGCGAGCGTGATGATGTCCGGGTCCAGCCCCATCCCGTCGAAGGAGAAGTAGCCGCCGGTGCGCCCCACCCCCGCCTGGATGTCGTCGATGATGAACAGGGCGCCGACCTCGTGGGCGAGGTCCTGGACCTCGTGCAGCCACTCCGTGCTGGCGACGTTCACGCCGCCCTCGGCCTGGACCGCCTCCACGAGGAAGGCGGCCGGGGGTCGCATACCGCTCGAGGGATCCCGCAGCGCTGCGGCGTAGTCGGCGATGGCGGACTCGCCGCCCGGGGCGGTCTCGAAGGGGAGCCGCTGAATGTTCTCCAGGGGCACGCCGGCCCACTGGCGGAACGCATGGTTGGCGGTGGCCGCCAGGGAGCCCAGCGTCATGCCGTGGAATCCGTGGCTGAAGGCCACGATCTCCCGTCGGCCCGTGGCGAGCCGGGCGAGCTTCATCGCCGCCTCGACCGCGTTGGACCCCGTGGGGCCCATGAACTGCATCTTGTGGTCCATCCCCCGCGGCTCCAGGACCACCTCCTGGAAGCGTGCGATGAAGTCGCGCTTGGTGGTGGTGTAGGTGTCCAGGCTGTGGGCGACGCCGTCGGCCTGGAGGAACGCGATCAGTGCGTCCTTCATGCGCGGGTTGTTGTGCCCGAAGTTGAGCACTCCGGCCCCGGCGAAGAAGTCCAGGTAGGACTTCCCGTCCTCGTCGACCTGCCGCGCATTGGACGCGGAGGCGAACACCGTGGGGTAGTTGCGGCAGTAGCCGCGGATGGTGGATTCGTGGGACTCGAAGACTGTGGCGTCCATGGGAGACCTCTCTTCATCACGGGGGCGATCCCGATCTCCATGACCGGCTCCCATAGCGAAGATCGCCCCATCTGGCAAGTGTGAGCCGGTATGCAGACCATCACCCGGGGGTGAGCACCGCGTCAAGCCGCCCATCAACCCCTATCGATCCCGCTATTCGCGATGCAGGTCACAGGCCCGACCATCTGGTAGTTCACGACTTCTGCCGCCCCTTCGGCGGGGAGTTCCAGCACAGGGCATCGGCGCGCAGCGCGTCGTGGACCCGCGCCACGTCGGGATTGGATCGGGAGCCCGGCCGCCGCACCAGGAAGAGGGTGTTCAACGGCCCGTCACAGGGGTCGTCCAGCTGCACCAGACGGCCTGCGGCCAGATGGTCGGAGCAGAGGGACCGGGGGACCACGCTGTAGCCGGCACCACGAGTCAGGGCGGCCACCACATCATGCAGGTTCGGCACCGTGAGCGCCGGTCCGATCGGAGGATGCTGCCTGCCGAACACTGTCCGCCAGTACCGCCTCACGATCGGCATGTCCTCCGCATAGCTGACCAGGGGCACCTCCTTCAGCGCGGTGCACAGCTCCTGGTCGCCGCGCTCCTGCGCGATCCATCGCGCCCACTGCGGCGAGGCGACCAGCAGGTACTCCTCGTCGGCCAGGGGGGTCGATTCGAAAGACCGGCCGCGCGGGCGGCGGGTCGTGACGACCAGATCGTGCCGACCCTCACGCAGGCCGTCGATCAGCTCCTCGGGCACGCCGTGCTCCAGCCGCACGTGCACCCCCTCGGCCACCAGCGGCGCCACAGCGGGCAGGAGCCTCGTGCAGAGCAGTTCGGCGGGGCCGGCGAGATGGACGGGCGCCGCCCGCCCGCCGGAGGCGCAGACGGCGTCGTCGACGTCCGCCAGCGAGTCGAGCGCCTCGGCGACCCTGGAGGCGAGGCCGCTGGCATAGGCGGTCGGCTCCACCCCGCGCGGACCGCGGTCGAACAGCCGATGACCGGTGTGCTTCTCGAGCGCCTTGATCTGCGAGGTCACTGTGGGCTGGGACAGGCCGAGCAGCGGCGCGGCCGCCGTGAACGTCCCGGCCCGATAGACGGCGAGGAAGGTGCGCAGCAGGTTCAGATCCGCACTGCCGGCACCGGACCGGGCGGGCTGAACCGACGACGCCGGGCTGCTCGGTGCGATCGGACGTGAGGTGAGCGGAGTCGTGGACATCGCTCCATGGTAGGTCAGGGGCGATCACGATCGTGATACCCGACATCGAGGTCGCTATTGGTCAGCCGATATCTCCGGGCGTAGCTTCGTCGCATGACCCACGCACTCTTCACCCCCATCACCCTGCGCAGCCTCGAGATCCGCAATCGGATCTGGGTGCCGCCCATGTGCCAGTACTCCGTCGACACCCTCGACGGGGTCCCCGCCCCCTGGCATCTCATGCATTACGGATCGCTCGCCCGCGGCGGCGCCGGAGCGATCATCGTCGAGGCCACCGGAGTGGTCCCCGAAGGTCGCATCTCCCCCACGGACCTCGGGCTCTGGAACGACGCCCAGCGCGACGCGCTCGCACCGATCGTCGACCTGGCCCACAGCCAGGGAGCCGCCATGGGCATCCAGCTCGCCCACGCGGGCCGCAAGGCCTCCACCCACCCCGAGTGGGGCACCGAGGGCTCGGGCAGCCTGACCCCGGAGGAGGGCGGCTGGGAGACCGTCGGCCCCTCCGAGACCCCCTTCCCCGGGCTGGCAGCGCCCCGCGCGCTGGACGCCGCCGGGATCGACGTGGTCGTCCGCGCCTTCGTCGCATCGGCCCGCCGAGCGGTCGAGGCCGGCTTCGACCTGATCGAGCTCCATGGAGCCCACGGCTACCTGCTGCACGAGTTCCTCTCCCCGCTATCGAACCACCGCGAGGACGAGTACGGCGGCTCGCTCGAGAACCGCAGCCGCCTGCTGCTGGAGATCGTCGATGCCGTGCGTGCCGAGATCGGCGACGGGATGCCGCTGCTCGTGCGCCTGTCTGGAACGGACTGGCTCGAGGACGGGCTCCGCGTCGACGAGGTGGGCCAGGTCGGCGCCTGGCTCAAGGAGCACGGCGTCGATCTGCTGGACATCTCCAGCGGCGGCAACCAGTCCCCCGCCCCGATCCCCGTCGGTCCCGGCTACCAGGTGCCGCTGGCGACCGCGGTCAGGGCAGCGAGCGGGCTCCCCACCGGCGCCGTCGGCATGATCGACGAGCCCTTCCAGGCTGAGCAGATCGTCGCGACCGGCCTGGCGGACGTGGTGCTCGTGGGCCGGGAGATGCTCCGCGATCCGAACTTCCCGCTGCGCGCCGCGCACGCGGTGCGCTATGACGCGGCACCCATCCCGCCGCAGTACGCGCGCGCCCACCGCTGAGGGATCCGAGAGATCGACCACCGGGCGCCGCGGTGCTCCTCAGGAGCCCGCGGCGCCCGTGGGTCCAGCTGTGCCCCCGCTATCCGCTGCGCCCTCTGCGTCTGCGACGTGAGCAGGGTGCTCGGCCCAGTCGATCCCCTCGATGGAGATCTCCGCGGCCATGTCCTCCAGGAACCGGGTCACGGTCTCCCGCTCCTGAGGATCGAGACGCCGCACCACATGGACCCGACGTGCCTGCTGCGCACCGACCGTGCGCAGCGCGGCCGCGCGGGTAGTCGGCTCGATGGTGACGACGATCGCACGCCGGTCCGTGGGATGACGCCCTCGCCGCACATGACCGGCCCGCTCCAGCCGATCGATGAGCTTCGTCGTCGAGGCGCTGGAGATCCCCAGCGACTCCGCCATCACCCCAGGGGTGGCCAGGGAGCCGGCGTTCTCGCTCACGATCAGGAGATGCAGCGCCCGCATGTCCGTCTCCCCCAGCTCCATATAGCGCAAGGATGCCTCCGCCAGGCGCTTCTCCGCCGCCCGCAGATGCACGAGGGCCGCCATCACCTCGTCGATCTGCACGAGGTCGACCGGGCTCAGCCCGCTGCGATCCACGAGTTCCCCGTGCGGATCGCTCCCCGCGAGGGAGTAGACGCTGGGCAGGTCCCTCTGCTCCCCCGCCTGCTCTCCTGGGGTGTCGGTGTCCTGTCGTGTCATCCGTGAATCGTACTGGGCCAGTATCTCGAACGGAGAGTTACTAGCCAAGCTAACGATGTATGCGACACTGGTCGTCAGTCACCACCGGAAGGTCACCCCCATGAGCGAGTCACGCCTGCTGCGGCCCCTGCGTATCGTGCTTCCCGCCCTGCTGATCCTGGGATGGATCGCTCTCGCCGGGATCGGCGGCCCCTACTTCGGGCGGGTCGACGAGGTCTCCTCCAACGACCGCACCGCGTACCTCCCGGACTCGGCGGAGGCCACCCAGGTCCAGGCGCTCGCCGAGGGCTTCCTCGGATCCGAGGCGATCCCCGCCATCCTCGTCGTGACCTCCGACGAGGAGCTCACCGACGAGCAGCTGTCCGCCCTCACCGAGTCGGCCCGGTCGCTCTCCTCCGTGGACGGTGTGGTCGACGACGTCTCCCCGCCGATCCCCTCCGAGGACGGTCTCGCGGTGCAGGTCGTCGTCCCGGTCGACGCCGATGCCGACATCGGCACCATCGTCGGCGAGCTCGATGCGCAGCTGTCGGCCGATCTGCCGACGGGACTCAGCGCCCACGTGACCGGGCCGGCCGGCTTCTCCGCGGATCTGGGCGCCGCCTTCGCCGGCATCGACGGCCTCCTGCTGGGCGTGGCGCTCGCGGCGGTGTTCATCATCCTCGTCATCGTCTACCGGTCCCTGCTGCTGCCGCTGATCGTGCTGTCCACCAGCATGTTCGCCCTCTGCGTGGCGCTGCTGACGATCTGGCACCTCGCGGCCGCCGATCTGCTGCTGCTGAGCGGGCAGACCCAGGGCATCCTGTTCATCCTGGTCATCGGGGCGGCGACCGACTATTCGCTGCTGTACGTCTCCCGCTATCGCGACGAGCTGCGCCGGCAGGAGAGGAGATGGGCGGCCACCATCTCCGCCCTGCGCGGCACCGTGGAACCGGTGATCGCCTCCGGCGGCACCGTGATCGCCGGGCTGCTCTGCCTGCTCCTGTCGGATCTGAAGTCCAACAGCACCCTGGGGCCCGTCGCGGCGATCGGCATCGTGTTCGCGATGCTCGCGGCCCTCACCTTCCTGCCCGCCCTGCTCTATGTCGCCGGTCGAGCGGCCTTCTGGCCGCGCCGCCCGCGCTTCGACCCGGCCTCCTCCCGGAGCACCTCGTCCGCAGCCGATCACGGCCTCTGGGGGAAGGTCGCCACCGCCGTGTCGCGCCGTCCGCGGCCGGTCTGGATCCTCACCGCGGTGCTGCTCGCCGTGGGCTGCGTGGGCGCGCTCCAGCTGGACGCCGACGGCGTCCCCCAGTCCGACCTCGTCCTCGGAGCCTCCTCCGCGCGCGACGGCCAGGTCGCGCTCGGGGAGCACTTCCCGGCCGGTGCCGGCAGCCCCGTCGAGGTCATCGTCGCCGAGGACGACCTCCAGGCCACGACCGACGTGCTCCTCGCGGACGACGGCATCGACGCCGTCTCCGTCGTCGCCGCGGACTCCCCGAGCGGCTCCGCGACGGTGAGCACCGAGGGCATCCAGGCCCAGGGGCCTCCCGGGACGCCCGCTCCAGCACCCACCGTGGTCGACGGCAGGGTGCTCGTCCAGGGCACCCTCACCGACGCCCCGGACTCCTCCGCGGCGGAGCAGACCGTGCGCGATCTGCGTGCCGCGCTGGATGAGGAGGATTTCGCGGAGATCGTGGGCGGGGCGACGGCCACATCGATCGACACCAATGACGCGTCCGCCCATGACCGGGCGCTGATCATCCCCGTCGTGCTGGTGGTGATCCTGCTGATCCTCATGCTCCTGCTGCGCTCGGTCCTGGCTCCGGTGCTGCTCGTGGCCACCACGGTGCTGTCCTTCGGCACGGCCCTGGGCGTGGCCGCTCTGGTGTTCAACCACCTCCTCGACTTCCCGGGCGCCGATCCGGCGGTGCCGTTGTTCGGCTTCGTCTTCCTCGTCGCACTGGGCATCGACTACAACATCTTCCTCATGACCCGGGTCCGGGAAGAGGCCCTGCAGCACGGGACGCGGGAGGGGGTGGTGCGCGGACTGGCCGTCACCGGCGGCGTGATCACCTCGGCCGGCCTGGTGCTCGCGGCGACCTTCGCCGCCCTCGCGGTCATCCCGATCCTGTTCCTCGCCCAGATCGCGTTCATCGTCGCCTTCGGCGTGCTGCTGGACACCTTCGTGGTCCGCACGCTCCTGGTCCCGGCCCTGGCGCACGACCTCGGCAGGGTCATCTGGTGGCCCTCGGCGCTGTGGCGCGACGGCCGGCGGTGAGCGCGAGCCTCCCGACGCCGTGACGTCGGCCCCATTCCGAGGCCCCGTCATGCGGGCGGTCATCGCCCCGCGTCCCGTCCCCTTCTAGACTTCCGGGCATGAGCAGTCCGATCGCCGCCACCGGTGTCCCGTCCCCCACCGTCGAGTACGTCCTGACCTTCGTGTGCGAGGACCGTCCCGGCATCGTCCATGCCGTCACCGGGGCCATCGTCGAGGTGGGCGGGAACATCACGGAGAGCCGCCAGTTCGAGAGCGGCAGCTCGCATCGCTTCTACATGCGCCTCCAGCTGACCACCACGGCGACCGCCGAGGAGATCGCCGCGGCGCTGACTCCCGTCGTCGAACGGTTCGGCATCGAGCACCGGCTCGACGTGGTCGGACGGCCGGTGCGCACCCTCGTGCTCGGCTCCACCGCCAAGCACTGCGTGAACGACCTGCTGTTCCAGGTCGACGCCGGCCACCTGCCCATCGAGGTGCCGCTGATCCTGGCCAACCACCCCACCCTCGAGCCCCTCGCGAGCTTCCACGGGATCCCCTTCGAGCACCTGCCCACCAAGGGCGAGGGCGCCAAGGCCGCCTTCGAGGACCGGGTGCGCGCGGCGATCGACGAGCACGACATCGAGCTCGTGGTCCTGGCCCGCTACATGCAGATCGTCTCGCCCGAGCTGTGCGCGGAGCTCGCCGGGCGCTGCATCAACATCCACCACTCGTTCCTGCCGGGGTTCAAGGGCGCGAACCCCTACCGCCAGGCCCATGCCCGCGGCGTCAAGCAGATCGGGGCGACCGCCCACTTCGTCACGAGCGATCTCGACGAGGGCCCGATCATCGAGCAGGACGTGATCCGCGTGGACCACACCCGCTCCCCCCAGGAGCTCATGGCCATCGGGCAGGACGCCGAGGTGCGCACCCTGCGGCAGGCGGTCACCTGGTTCGCCCAGTCCCGCGTCCTGCTGGACGGGACCCGCACGATCATCTTCCGCTGACGCTCAGAAGACGGGGCGGCCGCCGGTGACGCCGAGCACGGTGCCCGAGACGTAGCTCGCCTCGGCGGGGCAGGCCAGGAACACGAAGGCACCGGCGCACTCCGCCGGCTGGCCCGCGCGGCCCAGCGGCGTGTTGCCCCCGAACTCGACGTAGTCGTCGCTGGTGCGGGTCGCGACGTTCAGCGGGGTCCAGATCGGCCCCGGGGCGACGGCGTTGACACGGATCCCCCGCGGCCCCAGATCCGCCGCCAGATTCACGGTCACGTTGTTGATCGCCGCCTTGGTGGCCGCATAGTCCATCAGCGGCACCGACGGGTCGTAGGACTGGATCGAGGAGCAGTTGATCACCGACGCGCCCTCGCCGAGATGCCGGGCCGCCTCCTGGGTGATCCAGAACAGCGCTTCGAGGTTCGTGGTCAGCGTGCGGTGCAGCCGCAGGGAATCGATGCCGTCGAGGCCCTGCGGCTCGGCGCGACCCCACTGGAAGGCGGCATTGTTGACGAGCACGTCGAGGCCGCCGTGCTCGGCGACCGTCTGCGTCACCAGCGACCGGGCGGTGCTCTCCTCGCGGATGTCGCCAGGCAGCAGCAGGGCCCGGCGTCCCGCCTCCCGGATCCACCGGCCGGTCTCCTCGGCGTCCTCCTGCTCCTCGGGGAGGTAGGAGATCGCGACGTCGGCGCCCTCGCGGGCGTAGGCGATCGCCACGGCGCGGCCGATCCCGGAATCCCCACCGGTGATGAGGGCGGACAGACCCTTCAGACGTCCATGGCCGACGTAGCTGTGCTCGCCATGGTCGGGCACGGGATCCATGGGCGCGGTCAGCCCTGGCGGCTGCTGGTCCTGCTCGGCGAACGACGGGCGGCCATCGACGGTGGCGAGATCGCGTGCACGCCGAGCGACGACCGGTGACAAGGTGCTCTCGGGATCTCGGGGCGACTCGGTGGACGAGGACTGGCTCATCACGACTCCTTCAGGGACGGATCGGGCGGTGACTGGTCGGGTGGCCCCACCGTAAGGCGGCGGCGCGCCGCGACGCCCGGATCCCGTCCGAACGGTCGCTCAGACCAGCCCGAGCTCCCAGGCCGTGCGGACCGCGGAGGCCCGGTCGCCGACGCCGAGCTTCTCGTAGACGTGCATCAGGTGCGTCTTCACGGTCGCCTCGCCGATGCCGAGCCGTGAGGCGGCGGCGCGGTTCGTGCAGCCGTCCGCGACCAGGCGCAGCACCTCCGCCTCCCGACCGCTGAGGGCGATGCGGGCCCCGGGTGCACCGGTCAGGGCCGCGAGGGCGGCCGGGGCGAGGACGGCACGGCCCGCGACGAGGTCGTGCACGGCGCGGATGACGTCCTCGCGGCGCGTGTCCTTGAGCAGGTAGCCGTCGGCCCCCGCCTCGAGCGCGCTGCGGATGTCCCGATCCGTGTCATAGGTAGTGAGGACCAGGATCCGCGGCCGCTTCCGACCACCGCCACGCAGGGCCCGGATCGCGTCGACGCCGTGGCCTCCCGGCATCCGCAGGTCCATGAGCACGACGTCCGGCGCGGAGGAGCCGATCACCACGAGAGCCTCCACCCCGTCCTGCGCGGTGCCGACCACCTCGAGGCCCGGCTCCGCCCCGAGCATCGCCACGAGCCCGTCGCGCACCACCGGATGGTCGTCGACGACCACCACCCGCACCGGATCCGTCCCTGTCATCGGGGCACCCTCGCCGTCACGGTGCAGCCCCGGCCCGTGCGGGCGTCGACACCGAGGTCCCCGCCGGCCTCGAGGGCGCGGGTCCGCATGTTCTCCAGGCCGTGACCCCGAGGCACCGTCTCCGGGTCGAAGCCGATGCCGTCGTCCACGATCCGCAGGATCTGGTCGCGGTCGTCCCCGGTCAGCGTCACGCTCACGGCGCCGGCCTCCGCATGGCGGGCGATGTTCGCCAGCGCCTCCTGCGCGATGCGCACCAGCACCTCCGCGTGCCGGCCGTCGCGGGGTGCGTCGTCGCCGTCGAATCCGGCGACCACCCGATGGGTCCGTGCCCAGCGGGCGACGAGGGCGGACAGCGCCTCGACGACGTCGCCGTCGTGCAGCTGGTGCGGCCCGAGCGCCTCGACCGCACGGCGGGCCTCGAGCAGGCAGTCACGGGCGGCCTCCTCCGCCACGGTCACGCGATGCCGCGCGGCCTCGTCGATCCCCGGACCCACGGCCTCCAGCTGCCGGATCACGCCCACCAGGCCCTGCGCGACGGTGTCGTGGATCTCGCGCGAGAGCCGGGTCCGCTCCTCCCCCGCTCCTGCGCGCCGCGCCCCGGCCATCAGCTGCTCGTGAAGCCGGGAGTTCTCCTCGTTCACCCGGGAGATCTCGGCCAGCGAACGCTCGCGCTGCACGAGGAGCCCCTCCCGCTCGCGCGCCAGGTGCATCATGCCGAGCGCGATCAGGAGGTTCACCGCGGCGAGCCCGGCGAAGAACCAGGTCTCCTCGAGGACCACCCGGAATCCGCCCACCTGGCCGACCGCGCACAGCAGCGCGGTCGCCACGACGACGGCCCTCTCCCGTGCGCCACCGAGGAAACGACCGGAATCGAGGTACCCGCAGAAGGCATAGATGCAGGTCAGCGGATTGAGGACGAGCGCAACGAGGACCAGCACGAGATGCAGACCGTAAGCCGCGATGAGCTGGGGTGAATCAGGGCCGGTGCGTCGCAGCGTGCGCTCCAGCACGACCCGCAGGGCCAGGAGGGCCGCAGTGGGCACGAGCGCCCACGTCACCGGCTCGCCCACCATCCAGGTGTGCGCCGCGATCCATCCCACGATCCAGGACACGATCAGCAGGGCAGGAGGGATCCACCGCTCGATCACCGCGCCGAGCGGGCCCGGTGCCAGGTCGGGCTCGACATCGGGACGCTCGAGAGTTGGGCCCTCGAGCTCGGGGCCGTCGCCGACGGACCCGTCCCGGACCCGCCGCGCGGTCGTCGCGGGAAGAATCGCCATACCGAGCAGTCTCGCCGCAGATGCTCGCCCGCGCCAGGGTGGCGGCATCCACTGATCGGTGGAGGGCCCTGATCCCGATCGGGCGAGGCGGCGAGCCTCCCGCTCCCCTAGCGTCGTTCCCATGTCCTCGCACCCTGTCCCTGCCGCGCCGACTCCCGGCTCCTCGGCTCCGCCGTCCCCGGCCCCCACCGCACCCGGCGCCTCGCCGCGCCTGCACCATCTCGACGCGCTGCGCGGTGGAGCGCTCCTGCTCGGGGTGCTCCTGCACGCGCTGATGCCCTTCCTGCCCGGCGGGTACTGGCTGGTCGATGACGTCCACGAGTCCGGCATCGCTCTCGGCGCCGTCGGCGTGATCCATCTGTTCCGGATGGTCCTGTTCATGATGCTCGCGGGGTACTTCGGGCACATGGTGCTGCATCGACGGGGCGCGGGGTCCTATGTGCGCGATCGGCTGCTGCGCATCGGGCTCCCGCTCCCCACCCTCGGGCCGGTCCTGTTCGTGCTGATGGTCGGCGCCTTGGTCCTCAACGACGTGGTGCGTGATCTCGGTCCCCTCTCCGCTCCGCCGACAGATCCGGGAGCTCCGACCGGTTTCCTGGGCCTGCCGACGATGCACCTGTGGTTCCTGCTGCTCCTGGTGGAGATCGCGCTCGTGGTGGTGGCGGTGCGGGCCGTGCTGGTGCGGGTGCTGGGGGCCGACCGGGCCGGGAGGCTCTCCAGCCGGATCGGAGATCTGCTCGCGTCCCGGGCGGGCCTCGTCGTGGTCGCGGTGCCGTATGCGCTGGGGCTGATCGTGCAGGGCGGCGGCATGGCGAGCATCACCGAGCCGTACACGCTGGTCCCCGTGGCCGGCGCGAGCATCGCCTACAGCGGCGCCTTCCTGGCCGGATGGTTCCTGCGCTCCCGGCCGGATGCGCTGACCCGCGTGGAACGCCGATGGGTGCTCCACCTGGGCATCGCCCTGGTCCTCACCCCGGTGACTCTCCTGCTGTCGCCGATGCTGCCCGGGGCCGTCGTGGCCCTCACCGCGGCGCTCGCCGGCTGGGCCTGGGTCTACGGGCTCCTGGGCCTGTGCGCGCGCCTGGTGCGTCGCGAGATCCCGTGGGTGCGCTACCTCGCAGATTCCTCCTACTGGGTCTATCTCCTGCACTTCCCGCTGCTGCTGCTGGCGGCGGTGCCGCTCGCCGATCTGGGGCTGCCCGTGCTCGTCAAGCTGGTGCTCACCCTCGGCGTCGTGATGGCGGTGCTGCTGCTGAGCTACGACCTGATGGTGCGCCCCAGCTGGATCGGGAAGTGGCTGAACGGGCACCGTCGGCCGTCGGCGCTCCTCGCCCGTCGGGGCACCTGGCGCACCCGGCGCGAGCCCTCCGTCGCGTGAGGCGACCTGCATGACGGCGGCGCCGATCCACCTGGATCGGCGCCGCCCGGCGGATCAGCCCTTGACGCCGCCGGCGGCCGCGAAGCCCTTGCCCAGGTTGCGGCCCAGGAACAGGTAGAGGGCGACGACCGGCAGCGAGTAGAAGATCGAGAAGGCCGCGAGCTGGCCGTAGGCGACCTGCCCGTACTGCGAGGAGAAGGTGTACAGCGTGACCGCCGCCGGCAGGTTCTCCGGGCTCAGCAGAAGCATGAACGGGACGAAGAAGTTGCCCCACATGCTCACGAACGTGAAGATCGTGGCGACGGCGAGGCCCGAGCGCATCAGCGGGATCACCACGGACCACAGGGCACGCAGCACTCCGGCGCCCTCGGTCCAGGCGGACTCCTCGATCTCGATCGGCACGCCGTCCATGAACCCCTTGGTCAGGAAGATCGCGTAGGGCAGCGAGCTGGCCCCCAGGAACAGGATCGCCCCGAACATCGAGTCGATGAGGTTCACCTGCACGAACAGCGAGTACACCGGGATCATGATCGCGGTGATCGGCAGGCCGGTGGAGAAGATGATCGTCAGCAGCAGCGAGCGCTTGGCCCTGAAGCGGAACCGGGACATCGGGTAGGCGCACAGGATCGCCGCGCACATCGTCACCACGGTCGCGCCGCCGCACAGGATCAGCGAGTTCAGCAGGGGCCGGAAGGTGGTCTCCGCGTTCCAGATCGCGGAGAAGTTGCCCAGGCTCCAGCGGTCGGGCCAGGCCACGGACAGCGAAGCCTCGGTGTCGAAGGACGCCAGCACGACCCACAGCAGCGGAACCAGGAACGCGAGACCGATGACGATCATCACCACGGTGCTGGCGACATGGGCGCTGCGGGCTCGGGAGCCCTGCTTGGACACCTTCGCGGTGGGTGCATCGCCCTGCGGGCGGGTACGGGTGGTCGCGCTCATCGCTTGTCCTCCTCGGGCAGCAGGCGCAGGTACACCAGCGAGGCGACGGCCCCGATCAGGAGCAGCAGCAGGGCCACGGCGGTGCCGTACCCGAGCTGTCCGTAGGAGAACGCCTGCTCGTACATGTACAGGGGCAGGGTCTGGCTCTGTCGGGCCGGACCACCGCCGGTCATGATGAAGATGAGCCCGAAGACGGAGAGGGTCTGGAGGGTGGTCAGCATCAGGTTGGTCGCGATCGCCGGGCGCATCAGCGGCAGGGTCACGGAGACGAAGCGGCGCACGGGGCCGGCGCCGTCCAGGGCCGCCGACTCGTAGATGTCGCCGGGCACCGAGCTCAGGGCCGCCGAGTAGACCAGCATCGAGAAGGCTGTGCCGCGCCAGATGTTCGCGAAGGAGACCGCGATGATCGGGGCCGTGAAGAGCATGTCCTGACCGGGCAGACCGATCGAGGTGAGGATCGTGTTGAGGCTGCCCTCGGCCGCGAAGAACGTGTACAGCAGGTAACCGGCCACGACCTCCGGGAGGATCCAGGCGGCGATCACCACCGAGGTGACCACGAAGGTGATGATCCGGTTGGCGCGCTCCATGAGCTGCGCCAGCAGCATGCCCATCACGTTCTGGCCGATCACGGCGGAGACCACGGTGAAGATCAGCGTCAGGGCGACGGAGTTCCAGAAGTCGGCGTCGGTGAAGGCGTCGACGAAGTTGTCGAAGCCCACGAAGCTGGTCTCGGAGGCGCCGTCGCCGCGGATGGCGCTGTCGGTGAAGGCGAGGTACAGCGAGTAGATGATCGGGCCGAGCATGAAGCCGACCAGCAGCACCCCGGCAGGCACCATCGGCAGGGCCCGGGAGAGGGTGAGCCCGTCACCCAGCGTGCCGTGACGTCGGCGCGGGGCCGGGGCGGTGCGCCCGGGAACAGGTGGGGCGTCGGTGGTCATGCGGAGGCCTCCTGCACGTTCTCGGGGCCGACGATGTCGGTGACTGTGGCGTCGTAGGCGGCGGCTGCGGCGTCCGGGCTGGTCCCGGTCATGACCGCCTCCATCGCCTCCTGGATCGCGGAGGACACCTCGGGATAGGCCGGCAGGGCCGGACGGTAGTAGGCGGTCTCCAGCAGATCCGTGAAGTACTCGACCGCCGGGGAGTAGCTGAGGTACTCCTCCTTGTCCGCGACGTCGGCGCGCACCGTGATGTGGTTGTCGGCGATCGCGTACTGCACGAGGGTCTGCGTGGAGACGAGCTTCTCGAGGAAGCGGTAGGCCACGTCCCGGTCGGTGACGTACTCGGGGATCGACAGTCCCCAGCCGCCGGCCAGAGTGATCGTGCCGGTCCCGCCGCCGTCCTGCGTGGGCATGTCCGCCAGGCCGACCACATCGGGCCACTCGGGCCAGGGGCGGGCCGCCGTCTCCGTCCAGTTCTGCGAGATCCAGGAGCCGTCCACGAGCATCCCGAGCTTGCCGTCGGGCAGCAGCGAGGAGTAGATGGTCTCGGAGATGTTGGGGTCGAGGTGCTGACCGAGGGTCGCCGTGAGCTCTTCGTCGAAGAGGGTCTTGAGGAAGGTCAGGGAGTCCACGAATCCGGGGCTGCCCAGGATCCACTTCTTGGTCTCGGCGTCGTACAGCCCGCTCCCATCCCCGGTTCCGTACAGGAGCATCTCGAAGCCCTGCATCGAGGCCTTCTCCCCCTGCGGCGTGCCGGCGAAGAGGAAGAACGGGATCGCCTCGCTGTCGGAGTCGCGGATCGCGCGCGCCGCTTCGAGGATGTCCTCCCAGCTCCCCGGCTGCCAGTCCGGCGGCAGGCCCGCCTGCTCGAAGACGTCGCGGTGGAACCAGATCGCCCGGGTGTCCGTGGTGATGGGGACGCCGTAGGCCTCGCCGTCCTCACTGGTGACGGCCTTCTTCGATGCCTCCGCGATGTCGTCCCAGTGCTCGAATCCCTCGACCAGGTCGGTGATCGGCTGCAGATAGTCCGCCCCGACGTCGGAGAGCAGGATGAAGGAGTCCTCGTACACGAGGTCGGGGCTGGTGCGGGGTGAGCTCATGAGCAGCTCGTTCTTGGTGAAGTAGTCGTTCTCGGAGGCGACGATCGGCACCAGCTCGACCGTGAGCTCCGGGTTCTCGGCGGAGAACTCCTGTGCGGCAGTGGTGATCCATTCCTGCTTGATCGTGCCGGAGCCGAACTGCTGGAAGGCGATCCGGATCGAGTTCGGATCTCGCGAGCTGCCGGAGCATCCGGCCAGGGCGGTCAGCGGGAGAACGGCGGCCGCGCCCGCGGTGAAGCGCAGGAACGTGCGGCGGTCGGTCAGGGGCGGGTGGTGCGGTCGTGGGGGCACGGGGACCTCTTCGTCGTGGTCGATCACGAGCAGAGACCCTATACGGTGCGGCGCACATCACAAGTCCGGAGCCAGGGCGTGGACAACCGCTCGGTCAGGGACGCTGGCGGGCCCGTCCCACACCCTGCGCCTGCTCAGCGTCGGAATACCGCATCCCGACCGGCACCTCGGCGAGCTCGAACCAGCGGGCGGCGTGGGGCAGCAGGCGCACATCGTGCCAGGGCAGCTCGAAGCCCGGATCCTGCCACAGCGTGAGGGCGATATCAGCCCGGCGTCCCGCGGCGACGAGCACCAGACGGCGCAGGCGGGACAGCGGGTGGGCGGAGGCGCGAGCCGTCGGGGGGATCGCGACCACTCCGCCGAGATCGAGGGGCCAGACCGTCTCGCCCCAGTGCAGCTGAGCCTGCTCGCCGTCGCCGGCGATCACCGCAGGCGGGCGGAGATCCACGGCACCGACGCGGACCGGGGCGAGGGGCGTGCCCCGGTCGAGGACCTCCCGCTGGACCCAGGCGCCGGGGAGCACGAGCCGTCCGTCGACCGAGACATCGACCAGCAGGGAATCGGCGAAGGGAAGCAGCGGCGTCCCGAGGCGCCCGGCACGGGCCATGTCCCGGCGGGGCGCGGCGATCACCCGGACGACGGCCAGGTCTCCCGGGGCGTCGGTCAGCGGGATGGTCACGCGGGTGCCGGGCAGGGGGTCGGACGGTCCGCCCCGGTCGCGCGGACGGGACGGTGGGGAGAGCGGGGTCATCGACGGAACCGGGCCTCGGGCCGGTCGGCCCGGATGAGCTCGAGCTGCTCGAGGAACCGGTCGTTCATCGGGGGCGGCGCATCGATCGGGAACCACTGCGCCTGGGTGTTCTCGCCGTCGGCCGGGTACGGCTCTCCCCCGTCGTGCTCGCACAGGAAGCACAGATCGAGGTACTGCGCGACGTCGCCGTTGGCGTAGGTGATCGGCGCATGCGTGCGCACGTCGACGAGGCGCAGCGCCGTGCAGTCGACACCGGCCTCCTCGGCGACCTCACGGACCGCAGCGGTGGCCGGCTCCTCGCCGGGGTCGATGATGCCGGTGACCGGGGTCCAGGCACCGGTGTCGGCGCGACGCACGGCGAGCATCCGGGTGCGAGCGGGATCGAGCACGAACGCGGTGACCCCGGACAGCCAGAGCGGGGCGTGGCCGACGTGCTCCCGGAGGGCGAGCACGAACTCGGGCGTGGCCATGGTCCTCCTTCTGCGAGGGGTGGATGCTGTACGGGTCAGCCGCCCAGGATGACGGCTCTTCGCGGTTCGTGGTGAATGACCCTGCTGTGGCGGGTATTCACGCTACGGTTCTCGCGGCGCTGGTGAGCAGG
>NZ_BAAAIR010000024.1:0-1741 GCF_039526165.1 Brachybacterium tyrofermentans | reverse complement strand
GAGGTGCCAAACCATGCCGTCGATATGAGCTCTTGGGCAAGATCAGCCTGTTATCCCCGGGGTACCTTTTATCCGTTGAGCGATGGCCCTTCCATTCAGAACCACCGGATCACTATGACCTGCTTTCGCACCTGCTCGCGCCGTCACGCTCGCAGTCAAGCTAGCTTATGCCATTGCACTAACCTCCTGATGTCCGACCAGGATTAGCTAACCTTCGTGCTCCTCCGTTACGCTTTGGGAGGAGACCGCCCCAGTCAAACTACCCACCAGACACTGTCCGCAACCCCGGTCAGGGGCCAACGTTAGAACATCAAACATTAAAGGGTGGTATTTCAAGGTTGGCTCCACGCAGACTGGCGTCCACGCTTCAAAGCCTCCCACCTATCCTACACATCAAGGCTCAATGTTCAGTGTCAAGCTATAGTAAAGGTTCACGGGGTCTTTCCGTCTTGCCGCGGGTACACTGCATCTTCACAGCGAGTTCNAACTTACCCGCCAAGGAATTTCGCTACCTTAGGACCGTTATAGTTACGGCCGCCGTTTACCGGGGCTTCGATCAAGAGCTTCTCCTTACGGATAACCCCATCAATTAACCTTCCGGCACCGGGCAGGCGTCACACCGTATACGTCCACTTTCGTGTTTGCACAGTGCTGTGTTTTTAATAAACAGTTGCAGCCAGCTGGTATCTTCGACTGGTCTCAGCTCCATCCGCAGGGACTTCACCTACACACCAGCGTGCCTTCTCCCGAAGTTACGGCACCATTTTGCCTAGTTCCTTCACCCGAGTTCTCTCAAGCGCCTTGGTATTCTCTACCTGATCACCTGAGTCGGTTTAGGGTACGATTTGATGTTACCTGATGCTTAGAGGCTTTTCCTGGAAGCAGGGCATTTGTTACTTCAGCACCGTAGTGCCTCGTCATCACACCTCAGCCTTGATTATCCGGATTTGCCTGGATAACCAGCCTACATGCTTAAACCGGGACAACCGTCGCCCGGCTAACATAGCCTTCTCCGTCCCCCCTTCGCAGTAACACCAAGTACAGGAATATTAACCTGTTTCCCATCGACTACGCCTTTCGGCCTCGCCTTAGGGGTCGACTCACCCTGCCCCGATTAACGTTGGACAGGAACCCTTGGTCTTCCGGCGAGCGGGCTTTTCACCCGCTTTATCGTTACTTATGTCAGCATTCGCACTTCTGATACCTCCAGCATGCCTCACAGCACACCTTCGCAGGCTTACAGAACGCTCCCCTACCCAACAACACATAGTGTCGCTGCCGCAGCTTCGGTGCATGGTTTAGCCCCGTTACATCTTCCGCGCAGGCCGACTCGACCAGTGAGCTATTACGCTTTCTTTAAATGATGGCTGCTTCTAAGCCAACATCCTGGCTGTCTGTGCCTTCCCACATCGTTTCCCACTTAACCATGACTTTGGGACCTTAGCTGGCGGTCTGGGTTGTTTCCCTCTTCACGACGGACGTTAGCACCCGCCGTGTGTCTCCCGTGATAACATTCTTCGGTATTCGTAGTTTGCATCGGGTTGGTAAGTCGGGATGACCCCCTAGCCGAAACAGTGCTCTACCCCCGAAGATGAGTTCACGAGGCGCTACCTAAATAGCTTTCGGGGAGAACCAGCTATCACGAAGTTTGATTGGCCTTTCACCCCTATCCACAAGTCATCCGCTAATTTTTCAACATTAGTCGGTTCGGTCCTCCAGTTAGTGTTACCCAACCTTCAAC
>NZ_BAAAIR010000023.1:0-1754 GCF_039526165.1 Brachybacterium tyrofermentans | reverse complement strand
CCAAGATCGGCGCGGGCAAGTTCAGGCCGCTACGACCGCTGCAACCGGCTTAGCGTGCTTTATTTAATGAGATGGTCACTCCCTCCTTCCCAGTACTATGCTGAGGACAGGCTTTCATTCGGAGAACCATCATGGAAAACATTGCGCTTATTGGTATCGATCTGGGTAAGAACTCTTTCCATATTCATTGTCAGGATCATCGTGGGAAGGCCGTTTACCGTAAAAAATTCACCCGACCAAAGCTAATCGAATTTCTGGCGACATGCCCGGCAACAACCATCGCGATGGAAGCCTGTGGCGGTTCTCACTTTATGGCACGCAAGCTGGAAGAGTTAGGGCATTTTCCAAAGCTGATATCACCGCAATTTGTCCGCCCATTCGTTAAAAGCAACAAAAATGACTTCGTTGATGCTGAAGCTATCTGTGAAGCAGCATCACGTCCATCTATGCGTTTCGTGCAGCCCAGAACCGAATCTCAGCAGGCAATGCGAGCTCTGCATCGTGTCCGTGAATCCCTGGTTCAGGATAAGGTGAAAACAACTAATCAGATGCATGCTTTTCTGCTGGAATTTGGTATCAGCGTTCCGCGAGGTGCTGCCGTTATTAGTCGACTGAGTACCCTTCTTGAGGACAGTAGTTTGCCTCTTTATCTCAGCCAGTTACTGCTGAAATTACAACAGCATTATCACTATCTTGTTGAGCAGATTAAAGATCTGGAATCTCAGTTGAAACGAAAGTTGGACGAAGATGAGGTTGGACAGCGCTTGCTGAGTATTCCCTGCGTTGGAACGCTGACTGCCAGTACTATTTCAACTGAGATTGGCGACGGGAAGCAGTACGCCAGCAGCCGTGACTTTGCGGCGGCAACAGGGCTGGTACCCCGACAGTACAGCACGGGAGGTCGGACGACATTGTTAGGGATTAGCAAGCGGGGCAACAAAAAGATCCGAACTTTGTTGGTTCAGTGTGCCAGGGTATTCATACAAAAACTGGAACACCAGTCTGGCAAGTTGGCCGACTGGGTCAGGGAGTTGTTGTGTCGGAAAAGCAACTTTGTCGTCACCTGTGCTCTGGCAAACAAGCTGGCCAGAATAGCCTGGGCACTGACGGCGCGACAGCAAACTTACGAAGCATAAAGGCAGAAATACACCAGTTTAAACAATCATTCATCTGGTTTTGCGAATACTGATATTGATGATACTAACGGCCCACCGGCCTGTTGAGGAACCTGTAAAACGGAAAGGCTCATTGAAGCCGTATATTTTCTGGAGGTTCATCAGGCGCGGAACTCATCGAGGCGCGGGAATAAAATCCCATTCAGACGCCGGATAGATTCAAGCAAGCCAACTTGTCGTCAAAATCGGTGTTGCAAAAACGGGAGTGACCATAGATTCCGTTTTCTGAGGTGCCCCCATAAAGCCCTGCGCAGCGCGCAGGGTCAGCCTGAATACGCGTTTAATGACCAGCACAGTCGTGATGGCAAGGTCAGAATAGCGCTGAGGTCTGCCTCGTGAAGAAGGTGTTGCTGACTCATACCAGGCCTGAATAGCTTCATCATCCAGCCAGAAAGTTATGGAGCCACGGTTGATGAGGGCTTTATTGTAGGTGGGCCAGTTGGTGATTTTGAACTTTTGCTTTGCCACGGAACGGTCTGCGTTGTCGGGAAGATACGTGATCTGATCCTTCAACTCAGCAAAAGTTGGTAATGACTCCAATTTACTGATAGTGTTTTATGTTCAGATAGTGCCCGATGA
>NZ_BAAAIR010000022.1:0-2109 GCF_039526165.1 Brachybacterium tyrofermentans | reverse complement strand
ACACTCAATTTGATACCAATTATAAGAGCAAAATGAAAAAAACAAAGTAATATTTCTCAATATGAGCAATATAAAAATATCAAAATGATTAATATAAGCATTTTGAACACCTTTATTTACTCAAAATGTTCTTAAGGCATGCGATCTGGATTATCGTCACGCTGTTAAATATGTCGCGGTAGGGATACCCGTTACCGGATACCCCCCGCACAGATCCCGGCGTGCGCGATTTACGCACCGGGCTCCTGCCTCGGGTGTCTGGCGGTGAACCGCTCCACAGGCCATGGATGAAGAACCCGAACCCTTGGTAGCCATGCGGCTGCCAGTTTGTTTGCTTTCGTCCAGGTCGTATCATCCTTCTGGCTCCTGCGCCTGAGCGCCCGGCGCCAGAGGTTTGTTACGTGTGTCCTGAACTTCTGCATGGTGGGGAAGTTGCCCGGTACCGAGTGATAGTTCAGGTATCCCTGAACCACTCTCCTGAGCCATTTTCCCTGTTCGGGGATTGAGTAATGCCAGCGCCTTCGCAGACCGTCTTTGATGGCTTTCAGAGTTGCCGTCATCCGATCCCGGCGGGTCTTTCGTATCAGCATGAACCTGCCGTTGCGATCTTTCCCGCTGATGTGCGTGAACCCGAGGAAGTTGAACGTTTCTGGTTTGCCTTTTCCCCTGATGGCACGGTTTTCGGCAGCGAAGCGGCCGAACTCCATCAGACGGGTTTTCTCCGGGTGAACCGTGAGTCCGAACTCCCTCAGTCTGCGCTGCATGGCTATACGGAAGCGCCGGGCATCGTATCGTTTGTCGAACCCGATGACGATGTCATCGGCGTATCTGACCATTACCACATTGCCTGTGGCATAGCGACGTCGCCACTGATGCGCCCACAGATCGAAGACGTAGTGGAGGTATATGTTTGCCAGCAGCGGTGAGATGACCGCACCCTGTGGGGTGCCTTCCTCCGTTGCTCGCCATTGACCCTNGACCCTCCTCCGACGTCCCGGCTGTGAGCCACTTACGTATGAGCCTGATTACCCTCCGGTCGCCGATCCGATGCTCTGTGAACCTGATCAGCCATTCGTGGCTCACCCTGTCGAAGAACTGACTGATGTCGGCATCCAGTACCCAGTTTACGTTAGTGCGTACCAGCCCTGTGGCCAGTGCGTCCAGTGCATCGTGCTGGCTTCGCCCGGGTCTGAACCCGTATGAGAACCCCATAAAGTCGTTTTCATAGACTGCGTTCAGGATTTTCACCAGCGCATACTGGACGATCTTGTCCTCCAGCGAGGCGATGCCGAGCGGGCGTTGTTTTCCATCCGCTTTTGGGATGTAGTGACGCCTGCCGGGCTGCGCCCTGTAGCTGCCCTGATGTAGCCTCCGGTGCAGATCTGTTATGTTGTTCTTCATGTTTCCGGCGTAGTCCATCCACCTGATGCCATCCACTCCGGCGGCCGCTTTCCTGCTCAGGGAGAGGAATGCGGCTTCCAGTGCTTCGACTGTCAGCAGGTGGAACAATGCTGTAAACCGTTCTTTCTTCCGCTGCTTCGCAGCTTCCCGCACGCGTGACAGCCTCTGTGACATGCTTTCCCGGCTCTGTGTCCGGCGCATGTGTGGCTGTTCCGCGTTCCCCTTGGCCCCGCTCCTTCGCTCCACTGACTCCGCTCCTTTCGGGTTGTTCGCCTGCTTCGCCGCTACTATGAGCGAGTCCGACTTCTCCTCTCCGTACATCACCGGCTATGACTCCTCGTCTTCCCGGTGCGGGCCATCTCCGACACTGGCAGATGGTCAGAGGGGAGATCTCCCGGTTCCCGCGTAGAGATCGTATTGACATGCCAGGGTCTCAGACCCCGCCGGGTCCATGTGGCACTCGCAGTATCGCACCCTATGATGTTGCCTTCCGTTAACAGTACAACGTCGGCACCCGGTAATTTAATATACATTTCGTGGCTCAATGGCTGGCCTGTCAACACCCCTGTCAACGCTTCGCCCCATACCTCGCGGTATGCAACGCATGACTCGGGGACCTTGTGGATTGCTGGTCCTTCAATGGTCGGGGACTTTCACCCCTTGATCTCTAACCGGTCTCCCGGCGCACACTGTATGAATATACAGTTA
>NZ_BAAAIR010000021.1:0-641 GCF_039526165.1 Brachybacterium tyrofermentans | reverse complement strand
GGTGGTTTCCTGGACTGGCCAGGAGGTGAAAGTACAGCGCGGTGTGGTGCTGTGCGCCGATGAAAAAATGGAGGAGAAGGATGCATCCACCGATCAGGCCCCTGAAAAAGTCGATCCGCTGGACGCCGTCAGTGTCCCGTTGCTGACCCGCCTTTCTTCTGAACGCACACTGGCGGTTCAGGCGGCCCTGTTGCAGCAGCCGCAGAAAGCCGTCGCGCTGATGGTCTGGAAAATGTGTAACTCGGTTTTCCATACCACAACGTCCGTCAAAGAGCCGTTCTGCATTAGCGTGAGTGTGTCGCATTACGCGCTGACCCGTGNGACGGTGAAAACAGCGTTGCGTTTCAGGCCATCCAGTCAGAAAAAGAACGTCTTGAAGCCCTGCTGCCGGAAAACTGGCGAAAGGATATGACCACCTTCTTTACGCTCGATGGCGCAACCCTGATGGCACTGATGGCTTTCTGCACCGCCTGCTCCATAGATGGTGTACAGGGCAAGGATGAATCTGGTCGTAAACACCAGAGTTCGCTGGATGGGGTGGAAAACGCCATTCAGTTTGACCTTCGTGACTGGTGGAAACCGACGGCTGATAACCTTTTCTCGCACATGAAGCTGCCACACATTGTACAGGCACTCTCTCA
>NZ_BAAAIR010000020.1:0-782 GCF_039526165.1 Brachybacterium tyrofermentans | reverse complement strand
GCTTAATAGTGTTCGTGTCATCCGGCTTTATGAAAGCCTGTGTCAGTTCCGGAGCACTGGTGTCTGGATCACCACACATGACTGGTTATGTGAAAGGTTTATGCTCCCTGCCTCGCAGAAAAACAATATTGCTGAAATGAAGCGTACCTTCCTGGAACCTGCTCTGAAGAAAATTAATGAGAAGACGCCATTAAAGGTAACATATACCACTGAAGAAGATGGTCGCTTGCTGTTTAATTTTCTTGATAAAAAACAATAGTCTGTAATTTATTTTCCCTCCCCCCTTAGTTTGTTGCTGACATATGGGGGGAACTAAACTTGCTGTATTTCCCATAGTGCTTGCCTAACTTGACCTGTTTCCCACAATCCCGGCTGTCTGCGTAGTTGACCTGTTTCCCACAGTCCCGGCCGTCTGCAAAGTTGGCCTGTTTCCCATAGTCCGGGCCGTCTGCAAAGTTGACCTTTTTCCCATAGTCCGGGCCGTCCGCGGAGTTGACCTGTTTCCCATAGTCCGGGCCGTCCGCGGAGTTGACCTGTTTCCCATAGTCCGGACCGTCCGCGGAGTTGACCTGTTTCCCATAGTCCGGGCCGTCCGCGGAGTTGACCTGTTCCCATAGTCCGGGCCGTCTGCAAAGTTGACCCGTTTCCCATAGTCCCGGCCGTCTGCAAAGTTGACCTGTTCCCCATAGTCCGGGCCGTCCGCGGAGTTGACCTGTTTCCCACAGTCCGCGCCGTCCGCGGAGTTGACCTGTTTGCCATAGTCCGGGCCGTCCGTAAAGTTG
>NZ_BAAAIR010000019.1:0-655 GCF_039526165.1 Brachybacterium tyrofermentans | reverse complement strand
AAAAAATAGCTGGGGATGACAGTGGCTAAGTACCATATTGAATCTGTGCAGGAATGGGCGCCGTTTACTCACAACGGCCAGAGTTACTCTTTGTCACATTTGAATGCACATGAGATTACCTACAAAGGTAAGATGCAAGATTTTAAGTTTGTCGTAACTTATGGCATGCACTGCTTCACTAAAGACGGTACGCCTTACAACATCCCCTTTAAATATCAAGATGCGAGAGAGTCGATCTCCGTTTGTCTTGAACGGTATGAAGCATCAAAGCAACTGCAACACATTCTGCCCAACCNGTCGATCTCCGTTTGTCTTGAACGGTATGAAGCATCAAAGCAACTGCAACACATTCTGCCCAACCTTCCATCGTTGATGCTCTATCAGACCACTGAAGAAAAGTATTTCACGCTTCAGATGATGAATAGTGCTACGAACCAGCTTGAGCCATACAAGATCTGCGTTGCATTCTTCAAAGAGAACCGTTTGATGCGTATACACGTTCTTTCGGCATTTTTTGCTCGTACTGGACCTGGTGCACCGGGCGAGCCTATCCCGCAAAAGCCAGTTAGCTTATTTAAGGTTGCTGTGGATACGGCAAAAAAGCCAAGAAACAGTGGACGACCGAAGGAAGTTAACAACAGGTGAGAAAGTGGCG
>NZ_BAAAIR010000018.1:0-1100 GCF_039526165.1 Brachybacterium tyrofermentans | reverse complement strand
ATTTAGCGGGTAATGACTCCAATTTACTGATAGTGTTTTATGTTCAGATAGTGCCCGATGACTTTGTCATGCAGCTCCACCGATTTTGAGAACGACAGGGACTTCCTGCCCAGCCTTGCCAGATGCTGTCTCAGATTCAGGTTGTGTCGCTCAATTCGCTGCGTGTAACGCTTACTGATGACGTGCAGTTTTCCCTTCAGACGTGACTCATACATCGGCCAGCCGTCCGTCATCCATACCACCACGTNCAGCAGGCTCAGAACACGCTCCAGTGTGGCCATAGTGCGTTCACCGAAAACGTGGGCTACCACCGCCCTGCGTATCCTGTCATACGCGTAAAACAGCCAGCGCTGACGTGATTTTGCACCGACGTAGCCCCATTGCTCGTCCATCTCCGCACAGACAATGACATCACTGCCCGGCTGTATCCGGGAGGTTACTGACTGCGGCCTGAGTTTTTTAAATGGCGCAAAATGGTGTTGAGGCCCACGCCCATTAGTCGTGCGGTGGCACGGCAACCGACGCCGTTCATAGCCATATCAATGATTTTCTGGTGTGTACCGGGCTGAGAAGCGGCATAAGTGAAGGTGAGCTGCCATGTTTTACGGCAGTGAGAGCAGAGATAACGTTGATGCCCGGCAGTACTTTTGCCATTACGCATCACGCCTTCAGTAGCGGAACAGGAGGGACAGCAGACGGAGACTGAAGCCACGGGAGCACCTCAAAAACACCATTATACACTAAATCAGCAAGTTGGTAGCATCACCATGTTTTCATACTGGCGTGTATGCCACATTATTAGCATTTTGCGAATAAAAATAACTGGCATAATTGTATTTAATGATAATGTTACATATTGTTAGCCAGGTTCCGGAAAGCGAGAACCGGAACCGCACCTGTCCAGCCGGTATTCCCGTCGATGACCCTCGCTTTTTACTGATTTGTGCCCGACTGAGAAGTCGGTAACTCAGTTTCGGAATCGGCGCAGATGAGTTTCGGGAACAAAATAAATGTTGCCGCGCGCCCGTGAGCATGCCACGTACAGCCTGTTACGGGACGACGGTGGAAGGGTTGCCAGTTCCTGACGGGTCAGAAGCTTC
>NZ_BAAAIR010000017.1:0-67785 GCF_039526165.1 Brachybacterium tyrofermentans | reverse complement strand
ATCCTGCTCACCAGCGCCGCGAGAACCGTAGCGTGAATACCCGCCACAGCAGGGTCATTCACCACGAACCGCGAAGAGCCTCTATTTGCGGCCAGACAGCGCCGTCCGTCAGGCGTGGGACACTTCGGTCGCCGCCGTCGAGGCCGGTGTGACGGCCAAGATCCCGCGGGAACGCGACACCGACCGGAACGCTGCCTGGGCCAGCGGCCGCACCGCCGGGAACATCGGGGCGGCCTGGTGGGCCCAGGTCCTCCAGCAGTCCGCTCCCGACACCGCCGGCGCCTGGCGCCTCGCGTCACAGCCGGTCCGTCCTGGCAACAGCGGCGGCTCCTTCGCCGCGCTTCCCCACACCTGCAAGGACCCGGAGGCCGCCCTCGCTTTCATCACCTGGATCAACTCTCCCGAGAACCAGGCCGCCGCCTACCAGGACGAGTCGCTGTTCCCTTCCACACCCGCCTCCTTCGAGGATCTGACCTACTCCGGAGACTTCTACGGGGACCAGGACCCGCTCGCGTTCTTCTCCACCGCTGCGGAATCGGTCCCCTCCTCGTTCATCAGCAACGCGGAGACCTTCATCATGGGCAAGTTCGTCCTCGAGCTCTCGAACGTGGAGACCTCCGGCAAGGATTCCGAGGCCGCCTGGAACGATGCGATCGGCCAGGCGGAGCGCGTCCTCCTCAAGCGAGGAGTCTTCTCATGAGCACCGCAATCCCGACGCGGCCGCGCGACGCCCTCACCCCCGCGGATCCCACCGCCAAGCGAAAGCGGAAGATCCGGGAGGTGCTGCCGCTCTACCTGGCGATCTCCCCCTTCTATCTGCTGTTCGCCGTCTTCGGCCTGTTCCCGATCCTGTTCTCCATCGTCCTGTCCTTCATGGACTGGGACGGAATGGGAGAGATGTCCTTCGTGGGCCTGGCGCAGTACAAGTTCCTGCTCACCGACGGCCGCTTCTGGAACTCCGTCGGCAACACCTTCATCATCTGGTTCCTCTCGACCATCCCGATGCTGTTCTTCGCGATGGTCATCGCGTTCCTGCTGCACCAGAACATCCGGTTCACGAAGTTCTACCGAGTGGCCTTCTTCCTGCCCAACGTCACCTCGATGGTGGCGATGGCGATCGTCTTCGGATCGGTCTTCTCCGACACCTTCGGCCTGGTGAACTCTGCTCTCACCGCGGTGGGCCTGGACGCCGTGCCGTGGCTGTCGAGCCCCTGGGGCATCAAGATCACGATCGCGGTCATGGTGATCTGGCGATTCACCGGCTACAACGCGATCATCTATCTCGCGGGCCTGCAGTCCATCTCCACAGACCTGTACGACGCCGCGAAGGTCGACGGAGCCAACCTGTCGCAGGTCTTCTTCCGGGTGACGGTGCCGATGATGCGCCCCATCATCCTGTTCACGGTGATCACCTCGACTATCGGCGGCCTGAGCCTGTTCACCGAGCCCCAGGTGCTGCTCGGAGATTCCGGCGGCGCCGGCGAGGCGGGCATGACGATCGTGCTCTACCAATACAACCAGGCGTTCACCCAGTTCGACTTCGGCTACGGCTCGGCGATCGCCTGGGCCCTGTTCCTGATCGCCGCCATCTTCGCGATCATCAACTGGCGCCTGGTCTCCGGACGTGGTGACGACACGGTGCGACGCGCTGTACGGACCAAGGAGGCCCGAGGATGACCGCACTGAAACCGGCCGCACCGAAGAGCACGGCAGATGCACACCGCCCGAACGCGCACTACGTGGCGCGGGGCCGGCTCGTCGCCGTCGTCACCCACCTGTGCGTGATCACCGGCGTGCTGCTGTCGATCTTCCCGTTCTACTGGCTGATCGTGATGTCGACCTCGACCACCGGGGAGATCTTCGGCTACCCGCCGAAGCTCACCGTCGGCAGCAGCTTCGCGGAGAACGTGCGCAGCGTCGTCTCCAGCGTCGACCTGCTGCAGGCCCTGGTGAACACGATCATCGTCTCCACGGCCAGCGCTGCCCTGGTGATGTTCTTCGACTCCCTGGCGGCCTTCGCCTTCGCGAAGTTCGACTTCCCGGGCAAGAAGCCGTTGTTCATCCTGCTGATCGCCACCATGCTGGTGCCCGGAAGCCTCTCCCTGGTCCCGAGCTTCATCCTGATGTCGGAACTGGGCTGGGTAGGGACGCTGCAGGCGCTGATAGTCCCGGGCGCCGCGAACGCCTTCGGCATCTTCCTGCTGCGGCAGATGGCGGCGGGATCCATCCCCGACGAGCTCGTGGAATCGGCACGGATCGACGGCGCCGGATTCTTCACCACCTACTGGAGGGTGGGCGTGCCTCTCCTCCGCGGGGGCCTCGCCTTCCTCGGCATCTTCACCTTCATCACCGCATGGAACGACTACGTGTGGCCGTTGATCGTGCTAGTGGATCCGGAACGCCAGACCCTGCAGACGGCCCTGCAGAACCTCAACTCGCTGTACCTCACCGATTACGGGATGGTGATGGCCGGCGCCCTCATCAGTGTGGTCCCGCTGATCGGCGTGTTCATCATCGGCTCGCGGCACTTCATCGCCAACATCGCCGCTGGCGCGATCAAGGGCTGAGCCGCCGACGACCGACCGCCTGTGCCTGGGCTCAGGCCAGTCAGGTCCGGCTGGGCTCGATCCGGCTTGGCCGGGCCTGGCCTGGCCCGGCCTGGCCCGATCCAACCTGATCTGGCTCGATCCGATCCGACCTACCCGATCTGACCTGGCCTGCTCGCCCATTCCACGAGAACGTGCCAGCGACGACACGTTCTCGTGGATCGGGTCGGCGTGTTGCCCACGCAGTCTGCCCTCCGCGGGCCGCGGGCCACGCAGTCCGATGCGTGGGGTCGCCACAGCATGACGACGGGGCGCCTCCCGGTGGGAGACGCCCCGTCGACAGGCATGCTGGCGCGTCAGTCGGCGCTGCGACCGTTCACGCTCGGCGTGTTCTTCTGGACCGTCATGAGGAACTCGGTGTTGGACTGGGTCTTCTTGACCCGCTCCATGAGCAGCTCGAGAGCCTGCTGCTGCTCGAGGGACCCCAGGACACGGCGGAGCTTCCACATGATGGCCAGCTCCTCCTTGCCCATGAGCTCCTCCTCGCGACGGGTGCCCGAGGCATTGACGTCCACGGCCGGGAAGATGCGCTTGTCCGCGAGGTGACGGGACAGGCGCAGCTCCATGTTGCCGGTGCCCTTGAACTCCTCGAAGATGACCTCGTCCATCTTGGACCCGGTCTCCACCAGGGCAGAGGCGAGGATCGTCAGCGAGCCGCCGTGCTCGATGTTGCGCGCCGCACCGAAGAAGCGCTTGGGCGGGTAGAGCGCGGAGGCGTCGACACCACCGGAGAGGATGCGGCCCGAGGCCGGAGCGGCGAGGTTGTAGGCGCGCGAGAGCCGCGTGAGCGAGTCCAGCAGCACCACGACGTCGCGACCCATCTCGACCAGGCGCTTCGCCCGCTCGATGGCGAGCTCCGCGACGATCGTGTGATCCGAGGCAGGGCGGTCGAAGGTGGAGGCGATGACCTCACCCTTGACCGTGCGCTGCATGTCGGTGACTTCCTCGGGACGCTCGTCGACCAGCACGACCATGAGGTGGACCTCAGGGTTGTTCGTGGTGATCGCGTTGGCGATCTGCTGCATGATGATCGTCTTGCCGGCCTTCGGCGGCGCGACGATGAGACCACGCTGGCCCTTGCCGATGGGCGAGACGAGATCGATCAGGCGAGGGGCGAGGCCCTTGGGATCGGTCTCCAGGCGCAGACGCTCATCCGGGTACAGCGGCGTCAGCTTGCTGAAGTCCACGCGCGAACGGGCCTTGTCCTGGGGCAGACCGTTGACGGTGTCCACCTGGACCAGCGCGGCGTACTTGCTCTGGTTGTTGCCACCGCCGCCGCCCTTGCCGCGACGGTTGCGACCGCCGCCGTGGTGCTGCTGCGGCTGCTCGACCTGGTGGTCCTCGCCGTCGCGAGGAGCCTTGACCTGGCCGGTGATCGCGTCACCCTTGCGCAGACCGGCGCGCTTGACCTGATTCATCGTCACGTAGACGTCGCTGGGGCCGGGGAGGTACCCGGTGGTGCGCACGTAGGCGTTGTTGTCGCGGATGTCGAGGATTCCGGCGACCGTCATCAGCTCCTCGCCGCCGCGCGGCTCGGAGTCCTCCTGCTGATCGTTCCGGTTGCCCTGGTTGCCCTGCGAGTTCCGGCCGCCCTGGGAGTTCTGCCCGCCCTGGGACTCCTGACCGCCCTGGTCGTTCTGGCCACGGCCGCGACGCTTGCGATCGCGCGAGCGGTTCCGGCTGCGGGGGCGGCCGCGACGGTCGTCGTCGTAGTCGTCGCCCTGGTTGCGATCCTCGTCGTTCTCGCCCGAGCGGTCCGGCAGCGCGATGTCCTCGAGGCGGCGACGCTGATTGCCACCCTGCTGGTTCCCGCGGCGGTCCTGACCGTCGCGTCCCTGCTGCGAGGAGCGGCCCTCGTCGTCCCGGTCGGAAGCGGTGCGACGGGAATCGTCCCGGCGCGAGCCCCCCTGGCGGGAGTCGTCACGGTTGTCCTCGTCACGACGGGTCTCGTCACGACGGGTCTCGTCGCGACGGTTGTCGTCACGACGGGAGTCGTCGCGGCTGTCATCGCGACGAGCGTCCTCACGGCTGTCGTCGCGAGCGGCGCCCGCGGGGCGCGTGTCCTCACGGCGGCCGCCGCGGCGCCCGCCCTGACGATCCGGGAGCTCGAGGCCCAGATCCGGGGCGTTGTCCTCGCCCTGGTCACGAGCAGCCGAGCGGGACCGCGACCGCGACCGGGTGGGGGCCTCGTCCGTCTCGGACCGCGACGAGCGACCCTGCTCGGTGCCGGTGCCGGTGCCGGTGCTGGTGGACGTGGAGCGTGCGGAGCGCGCCGAGGAGCGGTCGCGCTGCGTCGCGCCCTGCGGGTCCTCGGTGGACGCCGCCGGGGCGGTGGAGGCGGCCGGCGCGCTCGAGACAGCGGCCTCAGGCGCAGCGGCGGGCGCGGCCTGAGAGGACCCGCCCCCACGGATGGCGTCGATGAGCTCGCCCTTGCGGAGGCGCCGCGCGCCCTTGATGCCGAGGTCAGTCGCGATGGACTGCAGCTCGGGAAGCTTCTTCGCCGCGAGATCCGCGTCGGAGGTGGTGTCGTTCACCCGGGTTCCTTCCTGTCGAACCGGACGGAGCCGATTCTTTTCTGGTCTGGTTGCCGCTGCGGGCAGAGGGACGGAGTCCGGGTGCTTCAGCGGCTCATCCGAGCAAGGTGACGCCACGGTGCAGGGCACCGATGGTCGGCCTGCTGGTGTGCTTCGGGGTGCGTCAGCGTCTGGTGCACGGGCCTGCTCGGCACGGTGTGCGCGGAGCGCAGGGTTCATGCGTGACGCTGATCAGGGATGCATCGGGACACGGGACACTGCCGGCAGACTCTGCTGCAGTGCTCGCCATCGGACGATGCCGCCTGGACGCAGGCTCAACCTACCACAGGGGCAGCAGGGTTCTCCCGCAGCGGGACCTGGGCGATCCGCCACGTCGAGGGATCGGTGACGATCCGGCGCACCAGGGGCGCGACCTCGGACCGTCGGCCGGACAGGACGAGCACGGAGGGCCCTGCTCCCGAGATCACGGCGGGGTGGCCCTCCTGGCGCAGCACGCGCATCAGCTCGATGCTCTGGGACATCCCGGCGGAGCGCTGCTCCTGGTGCAGGCGGTCCTCCGTCGCCTCCATGAGCAGCTCGGGGTCCCCGCCGAGCGCGTGGACCAGCAGGCCTGTGCGCGAGGCGTTGAAGACGGCATCGGCATGGGGCACCTCGGCGGGCAGCAGGCCCCTCGCCTGGTGCGTGGACAGCGTGCTCGAGGGCAGCAGGACAACGGGGTTCAGCACGCCTGGAGCGTGTGTGAGCGACACGGAACGCGCACGGCCGCCGGACATCCAGGAGAGCACGACGCCTCCGAGCAGCGCCGGGGCGGCGTTGTCCGGATGGCCCTCGAACTCGGTCGCGAGGTCCAGCACGGCGGCATCGTCCAGGGCGTCGGGATCGGACAGCAGCCCGCGCGCGAGCAGCAGGCCGGCGATCGTGGCCGCGGCGCTCGATCCCAGTCCCCGACCATGCGGGATCCGGTTGACGGTGCGCAGGCGCACCCCGGTCTGCGGAGCGCCCGCGTGGTCGAGGCCCCGGCGCAGCGCCCGCACGACGAGGTGCTCCTCGCCGGTGGGCACCGATCCCGAGCCCTCGCCCTCGGCGTGGATCTCGATCCCCCCGGTGGTCGCCTCGAGCTCGAGGTCGTCGCACAGCCCGAGCGCGAGCCCGAGGGTGTCGAATCCGGGGCCGAGGTTGGCGGAGGTCGCCGGGACCTGGACGGAGACTCGCGTGTTCTGGATCCTCACAGGCCGATGGCCTCCGCGGCGGCGGCGATGTCGACCGGGATCACCGTGGGGGTGAGATCGCGCTGGGAGAGGGCGGTGTCGATGTCCTTGAGCCCGTTGCCGGTCACTGTGATGGCGATCGTCGCGCCGGCGGGGACCAGGCCGCGCTCGGACTGCTGGAGCAGGCCCGCCACACCCGCGGCGGAGGCCGGTTCGACGAAGATCCCGACCTCCGCGGCCAACAGGCTCTGCGCGTCGAGGATCTGCTGGTCGGAGACGGCGTCGATGAGACCGCCGGAATCGTCGCGGGCGGTGACCGCGAGGTCCCAGGAAGCCGGGGCACCGATCCGGATCGCGGTCGCAACGGTCTCGGGATTGCTGATCGGGCGCCCGGCCACGAAGGGTGCGGCGCCGGCGGCCTGGTATCCCCACATGGCGGGGAGCGCCTGGTTGACGCCTGCCTCGTGGTACTCGCGGTAGCCCATCCAGTAGGCGGAGATGTTGCCCGCGTTGCCGACCGGGAGGATGTGGATGTCCGGCGCGCGGCCCAGGGCATCGCTCACCTCGAAGGCGGCGGTCTTCTGCCCCTGCAGGCGGTAGGGGTTCACCGAGTTCACGAGCTCGACGGGATGCTCCGCGTCGAGCTTGCGGGCGATCTCGAGGCAGTCGTCGAAGTTGCCCTGCACCTGGATCAGCTTCGCGCCGTGCACCACGGCCTGGGCGAGCTTCCCGGCGGCGATCTTGCCCTCGGGCAGCAGCACCGCGCAGGTCATCCCCGCGGCCGTCGCGTAGGCGGCCGCCGAGGCGCTGGTGTTGCCGGTCGAGGCGCACACCACGGCGGTGGCGCCGTCGTTCAGCGCCTTCGACATCGCCGAGACCATGCCCCGGTCCTTGAAGGAGCCGGTCGGGTTCTGGCCCTCGACCTTGATATGGACATCCGCGCCGACCCGCCTGGACAGCGCCGGTGCGGGCACGAGCGGGGTGCCGCCCTCCCCCAGCGTGAGCAGGGTGTCGGTGTCGGCGAAGGGCAGGTGTTCACGATATTCGGCGAGGACGCCGCGCCACTGATGTGCCATAGGGGTCATTCTCCTTCGATACGGAGGACGGAATCGATGCTCAGCACCGTCGAGGTCGACGAGAACACGTCCAGGGACGAGGTCATCGCGGATTCCAGGGCGCGGTGCGTGCTGATGCCGATATGCGCCAGGGCCTGCTCACCCCCGTCGTCCTGCTGGTCGAGGAGCTCCTGATGGATGGTCGAGATGGAGATCCCGTACCCGGACAGGGTGCCGGCGATCTCGGCGAGGACGCCGGGACGGTCCTGCACGGTCAGCGAGATGTAGAAGGCGTTGCGCAGGTCGTCGAGCGGGATCAGGTCCAGCTCGGCGTACCGGGATTCACGGGGGCCCACGCCGCCGCGCACGCGCTGGCTGGCCGCGGAGACCACATCGCCGAGGATCGCGGAGGCGGTCGGGGCTCCCCCGGCCCCCTGTCCGTAGAACATGAGCGAGCCAGCGGCGTCCGCCTCGATGAAGACGGCGTTGTACGCCTCGGAGACCGACGCCAGCGGGTGGCCGTCGGGGATGAGCGCCGGATACACGCGGGCGGAGATCCGCTCACCGCTCTCGTCCTGGACCCGCTCGACGATCGAGAGCAGCTTGATCGTGCGCCCCATGCGGGCGGACGCGGCGATGTCCTGGGCGGAGACGTCGGTGATCCCCTCGCAGTGCACGTCGGACAGGCGCACCCGCGAGTGGAAGGCGAGCGAGGCGAGGATCGAGGCCTTCGCGGCGGCGTCGTGGCCCTGCACGTCGGCGGTGGGGTCCGCCTCGGCGTAGCCGAGCTCCTGCGCCGTGGCGAGGGCCTCCTCGAAGCTCGCCCCGGAGCGGGTCATCGCATCGAGGATGTAGTTGGTGGTGCCGTTGACGATGCCCAGCACGCGCTGGATGCGGTCACCGGCCAGGGATTCCCGCACCGGGCGCACCAGCGGGATGGCCCCGGCGACGGCGGCCTCGAAGTACAGGTCCACCCCGTGGGTGTCGGCGGCCTCGTAGAGGGAGGAGCCGTCCTGAGCGAGGAGCGCCTTGTTGGCGGTGACCACGCTCGCGCCATGGGACATGGCCTCCAGCAGCAGGCTGCGGGCCGGCTCGATCCCGCCCATCACCTCGATGACGAGGTCCGCCTCGCGCACGAGCGCGGAGGGGTCGGTGGTGAGCAGAGCGGCGGGGACGTGCTCGCCGCGGTCTCGCGTCGTGTCGCGCACGGCGACGCCGACCACATCGAGCCGGGCACCGATGCGGTGGGCGAGGTCCTCCCCCTGCTGGGAGATCAGACGCAGCACCTCGGTGCCGACGGTACCGGCTCCGAGCACGGCGACGCGGAGCACAGGGAGCACCTGCGGGGCCGAGGGCGAGGAGCTGCTGGGAGATGACTGAGACATGTGCGAGGTGGTCCTTCCACATGGTCCGACGGGGTGGCCGGGCGGGCTCTCGAACTCTAGCCGAGGGCACGTCGGTCCCGTGACCGAGCATGAACGCAGATGACCGACGTCCAGGACGACGGAGGGGCGGTGCGGGAGCAGGATCCCGCGGGGCTGGGCCGCGTGATGGCGACCGGCGGACGGCGCGACAGGGCGACGCGGCGACGCGGCGACGAGGCGACGAGGCGACGAGGCGACGAACGCGACCGTCGCCGCCGGGGTCACCCGACGTCGAGGCCGAGGAGGTCCTCCTCCGTCTCCCGACGGATCAGGGTGCGGACCTCGCCGCCGCGCACGGCGACGACCGGCGGCCTCGGGACGTGGTTGTAGTTGGAGGCCAGCGAGTAGCAGTAGGCACCGGTGACCGGCACCGAGATCAGATCCCCGCGCTGCACGTCCGAGGGCAGGTACTCGTCCTTGACCACGATGTCGCCGCTCTCGCAGTGCTTGCCGACCACACGCACCACCTCGGGGGCGGCGTCGGAGACGCGGCCGGTCAGCAGGCACGAGTAGTCGGCGTCGTACAGCGCGGTGCGGACGTTGTCGCTCATGCCGCCGTCGACCGAGACGTAGACCCGGTGGTGGGGGCCGCCGAGGCGGACGTCCTTGACGGTGCCGACCGAGTAGAGGGTCTGGGTCGAGGGCCCTGCGATCGCGCGGCCCGGCTCGAAGGACACGTGCGGCACCTCGAGCTCGAGCTCATGGCACTGCTTCTCCACGATCCCGGCGATCCCGGCGGCGAGCGCCGCGGGGGTCGCCGGGGTGTGCTGGGTGTTGTACATGACGCCGAAGCCGCCACCGAGGTCGAGCTGGTCGATGCTGTGGCCGAGCTCGGTCCTGACCTGGGCGACCAGATCCAGCACGCGACGCGCCGCCACCTCGAAGCCGCCCGTGTCGAAGATCTGCGAGCCGATGTGGGAGTGGAGGCCCAGGAGGTCCAGGTGCTCCGCCTCGAGGGTTCGGCGCACGGCCTCGAAGGCGGCGCCGCCGGTGAGCGAGAGCCCGAACTTCTGGTCCTCGTGGGCGGTCGCGATGAACTCGTGGGTGTGGGCCTCGACGCCCGTGGTCACCCGGAGCATCACCGCGGCGCTCACTCCCAGCTCGGCGGCGACGGCTTCGACCTGGTCGATCTCGTCCAGGGAGTCGATCACGATGCGGCCGACGCCGGCGTCGAGGGCGCGGCGCAGCTCGGCGACGGACTTGTTGTTGCCGTGCAGGGCGATGCGCTCCCCCGGGAACCCGGCGCGCAGGGCGACGGCGAGCTCGCCGCCGGTGCACACGTCCAGGCCGAGCCCGTCCTCCTGGACCCAACGGGCGACGGCCCCGCACAGGAAGGCCTTGCCCGCGTAGTACACGTCGGCCCCCGCGTGAGGCGCGAAGGCCTCGGCGAAGGCATCGCGGAACTCGCGGGCGCGGGCGCGGAAGTCGTCCTCGTCGAGGACGAAGGCCGGGGTCCCGACCTCCTCGGCGATGCGCCGCACATCCACGCCGCCCACCTCGACCGCGCCCTCGGCGTTGCGCCGCGTGGTCTGCGACCACAGACCGTCGATCAGCGTGTTGACGTCGGCGGGATACGGGAGCCACGTGGGGGCGGCGTCGTTGCCGTGAAGGGCTCCGGCCTCATGGGCGCGCATGTCTGCTCCTGGGGTGGTGCGGGTGGGGTGGTGCGGGGGTCCGGCCGGGGCCGGACGGGTTCGGGCTGCTGGTCGACCTTAGACGGGGCCGCGCCCCCCGTGACGCCGTGTCCGGCGTGCGGTCGCCCCCGCCCGTCGGCGACGGCCGCCTGTCCGCCCGGTCAGCACCCCTCCGCACAGGTCAGCGTCCCTGGTGAGAGCGCTGCGGGGTCCAGACCAGGCACAGCGGGTGATCGATCGCACTTGGTAGTCTCGGGGCATCGGCCCGAGAGACCTCGCGGCATCCTGTGGTGGCACGATCGCGCCGCCTCGCCGCGCAGCTCCCGTCGCCCGCCCCACCCGACCGTCGTCAAGGAGTTCTCGTGCCCGGTCCTGCTTCCCATCCTTCGTCGAGTTCTGCGTCCGTCGCTGATCCCGATCCTGCCTCCGACACCGTGCCCGGTCCTGCATCCGCATCCGCATCCGATCCTGCGTCCGAACGGGCGTCGGCGGCCGCCGCCGAGGGCCACGACCTCGTCGTGGTCGCGAACCGTCTGCCGGTCGACTCCCGCACCCTCCCCGACGGCGCGACCGAATGGGTCACGAGCCCGGGCGGGCTCGTCACCGCCATGGAATCGGTGATGCGCACCGTCGACTCCGGCGCATGGGTGGGCTGGGGCGGTTCGCCCGGCGAGGCGCCCGAGCCCTTCGAGGCCGACGGGATGAGCCTGTACCCCGTCCGTCTCGACCAGCAGGACGTCGAGCGGTACTACGAGGGCTTCTCCAATGCCACGCTGTGGCCCCTCTACCACGACGTCATCGTCGATCCCGAGTTCCACCGCACGTGGTGGGACTCGTACGTGACGGCGAACCGGCGCTTCGCCCGCGCCGCCGGGGCCGTCGCGAGCAAGGGCGGCACGATCTGGGTCCACGACTACCAGCTGCAGCTGGTGCCGCGCATGATCCGCGACGACCGCACCGATGTGCGGATCGGCTTCTTCAACCACATTCCCTTCCCCTCGGTCGAGCTGTTCTCCCAGCTGCCCAAACGCAATCAGATGCTGCGGGGACTGCTCGGCTCCGACCTCGTCGGCTTCCAGCGCGAGAGCGATGCCCAGAACTTCCTGGGCGCGGTGCGCAAGCTGCTGGGCTACCAGGTCGATGGTCAGGTCATCTCGGTGCCCGGCCTCGGCGCAGCGCCGGTGCGCGAGGTGCTCGTGCAGACCTTCCCGATCTCCATCGACTCCGAGGCGGTCTCCGCGCTCACCGAGGACGCGGAGGTCCGTGAGCGCGCGGTCCAGCTGCGTCGGGACCTCGGCGATCCGCACAAGGTCGTGCTCGGGGTGGACCGGCTGGACTACACCAAGGGCATCCGCCATCGCCTCAAGGCCTGGGGGGAGCTGCTCAACGACGGCTCGATCGACCCGCACGACACCGTGATGATCCAGGTCGCGACCCCGTCGCGCGAGCGCGTCGAGGCCTACCGCCAGCTGCGGGACGAGGTCGAGCTCACCGTGGGTCGCATCAACGGCGACCATGCGCCGATCGGCCGTCCGGCGGTCTCCTACCAGCACCGTTCCTTCGATCGTCGCGATATGACCGCCCTGTTCATGGCGGCCGACGTGGTGCTCGTGACCGCGTTGCGCGATGGCATGAACCTGGTGGCCAAGGAGTACGTGGCCTCCCGGCCCGATCTGCGCGGGGTGCTCGTGCTCAGCGAGTTCGCCGGGGCGGCGGATGAGCTGAGGGCGGCCGTCATGGTCAATCCCCACGACATCGACGAGCTGAAGTCCGCGATCCTGCGTGCGCTCGCGATGCCGGAGGAGGAGCAGGAGGACGCGATGCGGTCCCTGCGCCATCAGGTGATGGAGAACGACGTCCAGGCCTGGGCCCACGACTTCCTGCAGCACCTGGAGCAGTCGGGGGATCCCGCGTACGGGACCCGGCCCACGGTGCGGCTGGCGGGCGACGACTCCACCGACCCGGAGGCCTTCGACCAGGCGCTGGAGGACTTCTCCGACGTGCCTCGGATCCTCATCGCCTCGGATTTCGACGGTGTGCTGGCTCCGATCGTGGACGATCGCGATGCCGTCCAGCCCGATCCGCGAGCGCTGTCGACCCTGCGCGAGCTCTCCGAGCTGCCGGGGGTCGCCGTCGCCCTGGTCTCCGGACGGGCGCTGGAGGATCTCGACTCCCACACCACGATGCCCAGCTCCGTGGTGCTGGTGGGTTCCCACGGCGCCGAGGTCGGCGCGCTGCCGCCGTGGATGCAGTCCGAGGTGCTCGACTCCGCGGCGCTGTCGATGACCCCGGAGAAGGAGGATCTGCTCCGGTCCATCACGGAGAACCTGCGGAGGATCGCGCGGGCGCACCCCGGCGTCGAGGTCGAGACCAAGCCCTCGGCCGCCGTGCTGCACACCCGCAACGCGAAGGGCCGCGGGTCGCTCAACGCGACCGACTCTGCGCTCGAGTACGCGGTCACGCTGCCCGATGTCACGGTCACCCCGGGCAAGGAGGTCGTCGAGTTCTCGGTGGTCCACACCTCCAAGGGCGCCGCGATCGATGCGCTCGCCCGGGCGAGCGCGGCCGACGCGTGGCTCTACCTGGGTGACGACGTGACCGACGAGTCCGTCTTCGCCCGACTGGGCGACCGGGACGTGGGCATCAAGGTCGGCGAGGGCGACACCGCCGCCGGCTACCGCGTCGCGGGGACCGACGAGGTCGCCGCGGCGCTGAAGCGCCTCAGCGAGCTGCGCCGGGAGAGCTGAGCACGGCGGGCCGCCATCCACGCACCGAGCTGAGCAGTGCGATGCGGGAGGCGGCCCGCAGCTCGGCGACGGTGATCTCGCGCTCGCGGACCTGCCCGGCCTCGAGCGCGAGGCGCCGCCCGACGCCGGCCAGGCAGCCGTCCTCGACCGGTGGCGTGCACCAGCTGCCGTCGATCTGGACGAGCAGGGTCGCGATCGTCGTCTCGGTGACGCGGCCGTCGCGTCCTCGCAGCACGACGTCGTCGACAGCTGCAGGTCCTCGGGCGTCTCCGTCGCGGCCGAGGTCGCCAGCACGAGCACGAGCACGGGCGAGCGCTGCCACGAGGTGGGCCCTGTCGGTCGTCTTATGACGTACCGCCGGCGCACCGGGGTCCTGGGTCCGGTCGTCCAGCGCGAGGACCACGGGGCCGGCGCCGGCCACCGGGATCGGGCGATCGGTGAGATCGAACTGGCCATCCATCCCGAGGGCGAGGCGCAGCACCGCATCGCGTCCGCCTGCCGCGAGCTGCGACGCCCGTGCTCTCACGGCATCACGCACCTGCTCGCGATCGCACGGAAGGGCGAAGGACCTCGCGGAGTCCTCCAGACGGTCCAGATGCTCCTCGAGGTTGCGGGGCAGTCCGTCGACGACCGCGAGGGTCTCGAGCAGGGCGAACTGCGTGGAGTCCCGGGAGGGGTCCGGTGCACGAGTCGCGTCGTGGCCCGGTCTGTCCCGACGGTCCAGCCCGTCCTGCCTGTCCAGTCTGTCCAGGACTCGCATCTTGACTTCGAGCTCGGCGTGCTCCGCCGCCGCCTCGGACGGCCAGGTGATCCCGCTGCCCACGCCGTACACGGCGGAGCCGTCGGACCGGTCGACGACCAGAGTGCGGATCGCGACGCTGAACGAGGACGACGCCGGCACCGGACCAGTCGAAGTGCTGCGAGCCGGGGCGAGCCATCCGATGGCACCGCAGTACACGCCGCGCGGGCCGGTCTCGAGGTCGCGAATCAGGGCCATGGTCGAAGCCTTCGGGGCGCCGGTGATGGAGCCGCACGGGAACATCGCGGCCATCGTCTCCTCGAGGCCGACGCCCGGGGCCGCCTCCGCCGTGATGGTGCTGGTCATCTGCCAGACGGTCGGATACCGCTCGACGTCGAGCAGAGAGGGAACGGCGACCCCTCCGGGGCGTGCGAGGCGAGCGAGGTCGTTGCGCAGGAGGTCCACGATCATGATGTTCTCGGCGCGTTCCTTGGCGCTGCTGAGCAGGTGGGCGCGGGATGCGGCATCCGCGGCAGGGCCGGGCTGCCGGGCCGCGGTCCCCTTCATCGGCGCCGTCGTGAGCAGATCTGCGCTGCGCGATATGAACAGCTCAGGGCTCGCGCTGAGGACCGTCGTGCGCCCCAGGTCGAGGTAGGCGCCGTACGGGGCCTCTTGCGCGGCGATCAGATCCAGATAGCAGGAGAGCAGGTCCCCGGTGATGTGCCCACGGCGTCGGGTGGTGAGGTTCGTCTGATAGGTCTCCCCCGCGGCGATCGCGGCCTGCACCGTCGCCATCGCCGCGGCATGCTCCGCAGGGGTCCACTCGTCGGCCCACGGGCCGACCTCGTAGCCTCCCCGCTCGGACGACGGCGCACCAGAGGTGCCGAGAGGATCGGGAACATCCGGAGCATCCGCGATGCCGAACCACAGCAGGGGCAGGCCCTCGCTCGGCGTCTGCGTGGCCAGGGCGGGATCGAGCCCGGAGGCGGCCTCATAAGTGATCAGCCCGGCCGCCCAGCGGCCGGCGTCGACCCGGTCCTGCACGGCGCGCAGGGCAGGACGGACCTCGTCCGGGGTGCGAGCTGTGATCTCCTCGCGGAAGGAGGAGAACTGCCGTGAGGTGCCGCCAGGGATGTCGTCGAACCGGACGAACGGGCGGTGCGTGGGCATGCGATCCTCCCCGATGCATGAGCCGGAACGACGACGTCCCCGGTCAGGGGCCACAAGGGCCTCGGACCGGGGACGTCTGACGTGCCCGCGACAGGATTCGAACCTACGACCTTCTGCTCCGGAGGCAGACGCTCTATCCACTGAGCTACGCGGGCCGACCGTGCGAGTCTAGCAAGTCCTCGGGGCCCGGCGGGACACCGCGGCGGCTGGTGAGCCGAGGTGTGAGGCGGACCTCACCTCAGGCGGTCCTCATCTCAGGAAGTCCTCATCCCGGCAACGGCAGCTGAGCCCCGTGCAGGACCGCCGAGGGGTCCGCGGCGATGCGCAGGCCGCTGGGGTCCGCGCCGAAGCGCACCAGGAGGTCTCCGACGGCACCGATCATGGCGCCGTTGTCCGTGCACAGCGCGGGCGGCGGGATCCGCAGCTCGATGCCGGCGGCATCGCAGCGCTCCTGTGCCACGGCGCGCAGCCGGGCGTTGGCCGCGACGCCGCCGACGATGACCAGGGTGCTCAGGTTCCTCTCGCGCACGGCCCGGAGTGCCTTGGTGACCAGCACGTCCACCACAGCCTGCTCGAAGGAGGCCGCGATGTCAGCGACGGGGACCGACTCGCCGGCGCGCTCGATGCGTTCCACGGTGCGGGCGACGGCGGTCTTCAGCCCGGAGAACGAGAAGACGAACGGCGCATCGCCGGATCGCAGCATCGCGCGCGGGAACCGGAAGGCGGTCGGATCCCCGCCGACCGCGGCGCGGGAGATCGCCGGCCCCCCTGGGTACCCGAGACCCAGCAGGCGGGCGACCTTGTCGAAGGCCTCCCCGGCGGCATCGTCCAGGGTGTCCCCGAGATGCTCGATCGGATCGCGCACGAGGTCCCCGACCGCCAGGATCGAGGTGTGGCCGCCGGAGACGATCAGCACGATGCTGCGTTCGGGGAGCGGGCCGTGCTCGAGGGTGTCCGCGGCGGCGTGGCCGGCGAGGTGGTGGACGCCGTACAGCGGCTTGTCCAGCGACCAGGCCACAGCCTTCGCGGCGGCGAGGCCGACGTGGACCGCGGTGGCGAGCCCCGGGCCGGAGGTGACCGCGACGTGGGTGATGTCGCCGAGCTCGACCCCGGCGTCCTCGAGGGCGAGGTGCAGCGTGGGGACCGCGGCATCGAGATGAGCTCGGGCGGCGATCTCGGGGACGACTCCCCCGAAATCCGCGTGCTGAGAGGCGCTGGAGGCCAGTCCCTGACCGAGCAGGACTCCCTCGGAGACGAGCCCGAAACCGGTCTCGTCGCACGAGGACTCGACCCCGAGCACGAGGGGTGCCCCGGAACGGATCACCGCAGGATCGACATCGGGTTGGAGTAGTTGCCCGCCTCGTCCATCGTCGCGAAGTGCAGGTGGCAGCCGGTGGAGCGGCCGGTCGACCCGACGTAGCCGACGGTGTCGCCCTGCTGCACGGTGGCACCCACCGAGGTGTTGAAGCCCTGCAGGTGGTAGTAGCCGGTGATGACGCCGTTGCCGTGGTCGACCTTGACCCGATTGCCGGAGGCGGAGTTGTACTCGACGGCCACGACCGTGCCGGCCTTGGCAGCCTTCACAGGGGTACCGCAGGACGCACCGAAGTCGACACCGTTGTGACCCTTGAAGTAGCCGAGGACGGGGTGCATGCGGCCGCCGAAGCCGGAGGTGATCGGGGCGTTCACGGGGTCGATGTAGCCGCCGCTGGAGGCCGGCGCGGCCGCGCCTTCTGCCGAGGCGTCCGCGGACGCGCCCTCCGCGACAATAGGCTCGGGCTCGGGGGCCGGGGCTGCGACCTCGATGCCGGTGCTGCCGGCGGCCTCCGCCTTCGCCGCGTCGGCCTTCGCGGTGTCAGCCTTCGCGTCGTCTGCAGACTTCTCGCCCTTCGCGGGGGAGGTGCGGTCCGTGCTGCGCGTGGAGTCGGAGTCGTCGGTGCGGGTCTCGAGCGCAGCCGTCCCGGCGTTCGCGGAGAGGTCCGCGGTCGGCAGGGAGACGGGCGCTGCAGGGACCTCTGCGGGCTCGGCGACCGACTGCGGCGCCGGCGCTGCGGTGGCGTCTCCGACGGCGGCGGTCTCGTCGATGCCGGCAGCGGCTGCCGCCAGAGGTGCGGCGATCGTGGCGGTGGCGAGGACGCCGAGCACGCCCACCTTCACCGCGCTGGCGGGAAGGGCGGCGTCACGGTGAGTGCCTCCGATTGCTCGGAGCTTGCGCACCGAGGCGCGTCCATCGGCGCGGTGATTCGCCACGTGAAGACCTGCTTCCAGTTCGACTGCGTATTCCGGTTCGTACGTCTGTCCGAGCGCGACGCCGGACAGGGGAAGGACGCGTCGCCGAACAACCTCGAACAACCTACGGCCCCGTCGCCCGAATGGACCAGCAGGTCACCCGTGACATTGCCAAGTTTTTGCCCTAAAGCCCCAAAGGTTGCCCGGTCTTGACGGGAGCGGGTCCTCGACGTGCGCCGCGCCACCTGTGGAAGCGACCAGAAGGCGTCGACGGTCATGTCGCCGGCGGCGCGGAGCACGCGCCGTGCGTCGTGATATCAGGGTCGTCGCAGACGCCGCGCACTAGAGTGGCGGCATGTCGAACCCGGACCAGGCAGCATCCCCATCGGCCCCGCCGCGCGTCGTGGTGATCGAGGACGAGCCGACGATCACCCGTGCCATCGCCGACCGGCTCACCGCCGAGGGCTGGGAGGTCTCCACCGCGCTCGACGGGCCCTCCGGGGTGCGGACGGTGGCCGAGGTGCGCCCTGACGTCGTCGTCCTCGACGTCATGCTCCCGGGCTTCGACGGCCTCGAGGTGTGCCGTCGCATCCAGGCCGACGAGCCGGTCCCGGTGCTCATGCTGACCGCCCGCGACGACGAGACCGACATGCTGGTCGGTCTCGGCGTCGGCGCGGACGACTACATGACCAAGCCGTTCTCCATGCGCGAGCTCGCCGCCCGCCTCAAGGCCCTGCTGCGGCGGGTGCGCCGCACGACTCCCCCGCCCACCTCGGAGACCGAGCAGAACGTCGCTCTGCAGTTCGGTGACCTGGTGATCGACCGAGCCGGCCGCCGTGTGATGCGAGCGGGCGTTCCGGCCCACCTCACGCCGACCGAGTTCGACCTGCTGCTGTGCCTCGCCAACGCCCCCGGCACCGTCCTCACCCGGGAGCAGCTGCTCGCGGACGTCTGGGACTGGATCGACGCGACAGGCACCCGCACGGTCGACTCCCATGTCAAGGCGCTCCGACGGAAGCTCGGCGCCGATCTGGTGCGCACGGTCCATGGCGTGGGATACGCCCTGGAGATCCCGGAGGACGACCTCGATGAGGACGGCACCCTCGCTGAGGATCCCGCGGACATCTCCTCCCTGCGCACTCCGGCCGACCCCCCGACCTCCCCGTGACGACGGAGCATCCACCGGCCGACGGGTCCTCGCCGCCGGTCGCACGCCGCAGGGTCCCCGAGCGGCTCGACGTGCGCCCCCTGGACCGCTTCCGCTCCTTCAAGGTCAAGCTCGGGATCCTGGTCGGTGCCGTCGTGCTGGTCGCGGCCCTGCTGACCCAGGTCAGCATCCGCGCCGGCATCGAGCCCCTGCTGGCCATCCCTCTCGTCGTGATCGCCGCGCTCGTCTTCACCCAGCTGCTGGCCCGCGGTATGACCTCTCCGCTGCGCGAGATCACCGCGGCGGCGCGCGCCATGGCACGTGGCGACTACACCCAGCGGATCCGATCCAGCAGCCGCGACGAGATCGGCCAGCTCGCCGAGGCCTTCTCCACCATGGCCTCGGAGCTGGAGCAGACCGATCGCATGCGCCGCGACCTCGTCGCGAACGTGTCCCATGAGCTGCGCACCCCGGTCGCGGGCCTGCGCGCCCAGCTGGAGAACCTCGTCGACGGCGTCACCGAGCCGGACCCTGCGGCGCTCGAGGTGGCCCTCACCGAGACCGAACGGCTCTCGCTGCTGGTGAACCATCTCCTGGACCTCTCCCGGCTGGACGCCGGGGTCGTCGAGCTGGACCTCGAGGACATCGAGCTCACCCCCTTCCTCCATGAGGTGGTCGACGCGGCGACGCTCGCCTCCGGCGGCCGCGACGTGCGCTGGATCGTCGACGTGGAGCCGGCCGACCTGATGGTCACAGCCGATGCGGCCCGCATCCATCAGGTGATCCACAACCTGCTCGAGAACGCCGCCCGCCACTCCCCCACCGGCGGCCGGATCCACATCAGCGCCGCCTGTCTCGAGGACGGCGACGGCGTACGGATCGATGTGCACGACGAGGGTCCCGGCATCGCCCTCGAGGATCGCTCCCGGGTGTTCGAGCGCTTCCAGCGCGGCGGATACGCGGACAGCTCAGGAGGAACCGGGCTGGGATTGGCGATCGCGCGCTGGGCCGTGGGACTGCACGGCGGCACGATCGAGGTGCTGGACGATCCGCGCACCGAGGTCGACGGCGACGGCCGCTCCTCGTTGATCCGGGTGGTCCTGCCCCAGGCCCGCCCCACGACGTGACGTCCCACACCACAGGGCCGTCAATCACCCCCGGGACCCCCGAGCGGCGCATGCGAGGAGTCCTGCTCCGTTAGGCTGTGGCTATCCGTATCACTCGACCGTGAGAAGGCTGGCGATCTCAGAGTGTCACAGCAGACACAGGGCCCCGAGAACTCGGAATTCGGCCCGAATCAGTGGCTCGTGGACTCGCTCCGCGAGCAGTGGCAGCAGGATCCCTCGAGCGTCGACCCCAGTTGGGCGGAGTACTTCTCCTCCCGTGGTGACCTGACGCCCGCGGCACCCGCTGCCGACGAGCCCTCCCCGGGCAGTCCTCCCGCTGCGATGGAGCAGCAGGAGAAGACCCCGGAGGACGCGTCACCGCAGGCGGCCCCCGCCACGCAGGCCGACCCTCCGCCGGCCGCTCCCGAGCCGGCACCGGCTCCCGAAGCACCCTCATCCCAGGCCGCGCCCGCCGCGGCATCCCCTCAGCGCGCGAAGGAAGCTGCTCCTGTGAACGACGAACCCGCGAAGGCCGCACCCCAGCCGACGCCCTCCGTGTCGACCACCTCGGACCGCCCGGCGAAGATCCCCACCACCACCGCGCAGATCCCCGTCGTCGAGCTGCGCGAGCCGGAGACCGTCAAGCTGCGCGGCCCCGCCGCCGCCGTCGTGCGCAACATGAACGAGTCGCTCGAGGTGCCCACGGCGACCTCCGTGCGCGATGTGCCCGTGAAGCTCCTGTTCGACAACCGCATCGTCATCAACAACCACCTCAAGCGCAATCGCGCCGGCAAGGTGTCGTTCACCCACCTCATCGGCTGGGCGATGATCGAGGCGATCACCGAGATCACCGACATGAACAACGGCTTCGCGGTCGACGAGAAGGGCAAGCCGCTGCTCCTCAAGCGCGAGGACATCAACTTCGGCCTCGCCATCGACATGCCGCGCGCCGATGGCAGCCGCGGCTTGGTCGTGCCCAGCATCAAGGGCGCCCAGCGCTTCGACTTCCTGGGCTTCTGGAAGGCCTACGAGGAGGTCGTGAAGAAGGCCCGTGGCGGCAAGCTCACGATGGACGACTTCGCGCACACCACGGTGTCGCTGACCAACCCCGGCGGCATCGGCACCGTCCACTCGATCCCCCGGCTCATGCAGGGCCAGGGCACGATCGTGGGCGTCGGCGCGATGGACTATCCCGCGCAGTTCCAGGGCGCCAGCCCCGCCACCCTCGCGGACCTCGCGGTCTCGAAGGTCATGACGCTGACCTCGACCTATGACCACCGCATCATCCAGGGCGCCGCCTCCGGCGAGTTCCTCAAGCGCATGGGCGACAAGCTCCTGGGCAAGGAGGGCTTCTACGACCGCGTGTTCGCGGCGCTGCGGATCCCGTACCAGCCGATCCGCTGGGTGCCGGACAACCCTTTCAAGGACTCCAAGTCCGAGCGTCTCGCACGGGTCATGGACCTCATCCACTCCTTCCGGGTGCGCGGCCACCTCATGGCGGACACCGATCCGCTGCAGTACCGGGTGCGCAACCACCCCGACCTCGACGTGGAGACCTATGGACTCACGCTGTGGGATCTCGATCGCACCTTCCCCACGCGGGGTCTGGGCGGCAAGGACGAGATGCCGCTGCGCGACATCCTCGGGGTGCTGCGCGACGCGTACAGCCGCACCATCGGTGTGGAGTACATGCACATCTCCGATCCGGACGAACGTGCCTGGATCCAGGACCGGATGGAGACCCCGCGGCGTCCCTTCGACAAGGTCGAGCACACGCACATCATGGATCGCCTCAACGCCGCCGAGGCGTTCGAGACCTTCCTGCAGACCAAGTTCGTGGGTCAGAAGCGCTTCTCCCTCGAGGGCGGCGAGTCGGTCATCCCGATGCTCGACGCCGTCCTGCACGGCGCAGCGCATGCCGGGGTCGACGAGGTCTGCATCGGGATGTCGCACCGCGGCCGCCTGAACGTCCTGTCCAACCTCGCCGGGAAGAGCTACGGCCAGATCTTCCAGGAGTTCGAGGGCAACTTCGGCCAGAACCCCGGCTCGGGCGACGTGAAGTACCACCTGGGCACGGAGGGCACCTACACGTCCCACGACGGGGAGACCACCAAGGTGTACCTCGCCGCGAACCCCTCGCACCTGGAGGCGGTCAACCCCGTCCTCGAGGGCATCGCCCGGGCGAAGCAGGACCGCCTCGAGCGCCCCGAGGAGTTCCCCGTGCTGCCGATCCTCGTGCACGGCGATGCGGCCTTCGCCGGCCAGGGAGTGGTCACCGAGACCCTGAACCTGTCCGAGCTTCGCGGGTACCGCACCGGCGGCACGGTGCACGTGGTCATCAACAACCAGATCGGCTTCACGACGCTGCCGGACTCCTCGCGCTCGTCGTTCTACTCGACCGATGTCGCGAAGTCGACCCAGCTGCCGATCTTCCACGTCAACGGCGATGACCCCGAGGCCTGCGTGCGCGTCGCGGAGATCGCCTTCAGCTACCGCCAGAAGTTCCACCGCGATGTCGTGATCGACATGGTCTGCTACCGCCGCCGCGGGCACAACGAGGGCGACGACCCCTCGATGACGCAGCCGCAGATGTACTCGCTGATCAACGACAAGCCCTCCACGCGCAAGCTGTACATGGAGGCCCTCATCGAGCGGGGCGATCTCACCGAGGACGAGACCGAGGGCCTGGTGCGCAACTTCCAGGAGCACCTCGACGAGGCCTTCGCGGCGACCCGCGCCGGTGCCTCCGAGGTCGATCCGGACTCGAGCGTGCAGGGCCTGGAGCTGCCGGCCTCCCAGCGCATGCCGAGCTCCGAGCACGGCGCCGTCGAGACCGCGGTCAGCACCGACGTGCTCTCGCACATCGGCAGGTCGTTCGGCGAGGTGCCGGACTCCTTCTCGGTCCACCCCAAGCTCATGACCGTGCTCACGCGCCGCCAGCAGATGTCGACCGACGGGAAGATCGACTGGTCCTACGGCGAGCTGCTCGCCTTCGGCTCGCTGCTCATGGAGGGCCGACGGGTGCGCCTGGCCGGTCAGGACTCGCGTCGCGGCACCTTCGTGCAGCGCCACAGCGTGCTCATCGACCATGAGAACGGCGACACCTGGACGCCCCTGTCGTACCTGTCCGACGACCAGGGACGCTTCAACGTCTACGACTCCTCGCTCTCGGAGTTCGCCGCGCTCGGCTTCGAGTACGGCTACTCGGTGGAGAACCCCGAGTCGCTCGTGCTCTGGGAGGCGCAGTTCGGCGACTTCGTCAACGGCGCACAGACCATCATCGACGAGTTCATCTCGGCCTCGGAGCAGAAGTGGGGCCAGAACTCGAGCGTCGTGCTCCTGCTCCCCCACGGTTACGAGGGCCAGGGACCGGACCACTCCTCCGCACGCATCGAGCGCTTCCTGCAGATGTGCGCCGAGAACAACATGCGGGTCTCGGCCCCGTCGACCCCGGCGAGCTACTTCCACCTGCTGCGCCGGCAGGCCAAGCTCGAGCCGAAGCGACCGCTGATCGTCTTCACCCCGAAGTCGATGCTGCGCAACAAGGCCGCCGTCAGCTCCGTCGAGGACTTCACCACCGGTGGCTTCGAGCCCGTGCTGGCCGACACCACCGTCGACCCCTCGGCGGTCAAGCGCGTCCTGCTCACCTCGGGCAAGGTCTACTGGGATCTCGCCGCCTGGCGGGAGAAGCAGGAGGTGACCGATACCGCGATCGTGCGCATCGAGCAGCTCTACCCGCTGCCCACCGAGGAGATCCTCGAGGTGCTCGCGGCCTACCCCGACGCCGAGCTCACCTGGGTCCAGGAGGAGCCGCAGAACCAGGGCGCCTGGACCTTCATGGCCGTGAACTTCGCGGTCGAGGTGGGGCGCACGTTGAAGGTCGTGGCGCGTGCCGCCTCGGCCTCCCCGGCGACCGGCTCCAACGCCACGCACAAGGCCGAGCAGGAAGACTTGATCGTCCGAGCTTTCGAGTCCTGAGCGCCGGGTGGGGGTCGCGGGTTCGCCCGCGACCCCCACCGTCGTTACAGTTGACGTTCCCGTCCCAGGCCCAGGAGGTCCCGGTGCAGACTGTGCCCACATCGAACGCCACGGATCCGGATCCCCGGATCCGGATCATCGCGCTCGGAGACGAGCTCCTCGCCGGAATCGGTGACGCCCGCGCTCTGGGCTGGCTCGGCCGTGCCGTCGCCAGCGAGCAGGGGGCACGCAATCGCATCGACGTGTTCACCTCTGCCCTGCCCGGCGAGTCCTCCGCATCCCTCGCGGACCGCTGGGACGACGAGGTGCAGCGTCGGATGGACCAGTCCGCGCAGTCCGACGGCAGCATCGACCACCGCATCGTGCTGGCCATGGGGCGCGCCGACGTCGGCGCCGGGCTCTCCCTGGCCCGTTCCCGCCTCAACCTGGCCAAGGTGCTCGACGGTCTCGAGCGGCTGCGGATCCCGGCGTTCGTGGTCGGCCCGCCGCCCAGCAGCGATCCGGGGATCACGCAGGGCGTCCGGGAGCTGTCGGGCGCCTTCGAGGACGTCTGCTCGCGCCGTCGCATCCCCTACGTGGACCTCGTCAGCGGGCTCGTCGGGCACGAGCAGTGGGAATCCGATGTCGCCCGGGCGCCGGGAGACCATCCGGGACAGACCGGCTACGGACTCATGGCCTGGCTGGTCCTGCACGGAGGCTTCGGCTCCTGGCTGGGGACATCCTCCTGACGACGTGACCTCCGCCTCAGCGGGGTCGACCGGCCCGTTCCACGAGGGGACGAGGTCACACGATGTGGCACAATCGTCGGGTTACCCGGGCGAAGGAAGGAGAACGTGATGAGCAAGCGAGGACGTAAGCGCAAGTCTCGCCGTAAGAACGGCGCGAATCACGGCAAGCGCCCCAACTGCTGACCGTGATGCCGCTGTTCGCGGCATGACAGAGGGCCCCTCCCGTCTCGGGAGGGGCCCTCTGTCATGCCCGGCCGTACCGAGCTCAGCTGCCCGGGATCTCCCGCTCGACGCTGGTGGAGGTGATGCGCACGCTGGTCGTCCCGTCGACCTCGGTGGTCCGCGTGACAGAGACGGTGCGGCACTGCACGGCGATCCGCTCCCGGAGGGAGGTCGGCGCGCGGTCCTCGGTGCAGCTGCGGCGCACGAGCTCCTTGATGCGCCGCACGCGCTCCCATTCGTCGGCGCACTCGGGGCAGTCCTCCGTGTGCCGCGCCATCCGCTCGACGGTCTCGCGCGGGAGCTCACCGTCCAGAGCTTCGTCGAGCCGATAGCGCGGGTCGCGCCGGCTCTCCGGCGTGGGTCCGTCCGCGCTGGGATCGGCGTCGCGTGCCGTCTTCTCGTCCTGGTTCATCGTTCCTCCTCCCGGTCCATCGATCGGGTGTCGTCCTGGTCGGTCCCGCTCGTGGCGGGGGCCGAGGGATCCTCGCGCAGGTATCCGCTGCGATAGGCATAGTCGGAGAGCATCTCGCGCAGCTGGCGCCGACCGCGATGCAGCCGGGACATCACGGTGCCGATGGGGGTGCCCATGATCTCCGCGATCTCCTTGTAGGCGAAGCCTTCGACGTCCGCGTAGTAGACAGCCATGCGGTAGTCCTCCCGCAGCTCGCCCAGCGCGTCCTTGACCGCGGAGTCCGGCAGGTGGTCGAGCGCCTCGGTCTCCGCGGAGCGCAGTCCGCTGCTGGTGTGCGAGCCGACCTCGGCGAGCTGCCAGTCCTCGACCGTGTCGCTCCAGGCCTCCTTGGGCCGGCGCTGCTTCTGCCGGTACGTCGAGATGTATCCGTTGGTCATGATCCGGTACAGCCAGGCACGCATGTTCGTGCCGGGCGTGAAGCGGTCCCGGGCGCGGAAGGCCTTCATGAAGGTCTCCTGGACCAGGTCCTCCGCATCGTGGGGATTGCGGGTCATCCGGAGCGCGCCGCCGTAGAGCGAATCGAGGTGGGACAGGGCCTCGGACTCGAAATCGAAATCGGCGACATCACCGACGGCGTCACCATCCGGCGCGCCGTCCGGAAGGCCCGTATCAGGGCTCGGGGCGGAATCTGTCTGGGTCATCGCCCTCCAACCTACGCCAGGTCGACGGGGAGCACCCTGCCTCAGCACCGCTGTCGCCATACGCGCTCCATCACTCCGGTCCGCTGTCGTCTCGTCCCTGAGCTCCGTCCGGTGCGTTCCGGCACCTTCGGGGAGCATGCTCTGGGGAACCGAGCTCTCCGGTTCACCAGGGTGCAACGCTTCGGGCATCACGAATGTTCCCCGGGCGGTAGTCTGGATGCCGGTGACCTACCGGACAGTGCGCCCCGCCCTGTCCCGGCACCACCGGAACTGCTTGCCCCCGTACAGAACGTGAGGACACCATGGCCCTGGTCCGACGCATCGCTCGTCCCCTGCTCGCCGCTCCCTTCATCCTCGAAGGAGTGCGCACCGTCATGCGCCCCGAGCGCGAGATCGACGTCTACCCCCAGGCGTTCGACGCGTTCGACTCGACGCTAGCCAAGACGTCGGCCCCGAGCTTCCTGGACGCCCGCACCGTCGTGCGAGCCGCCGGAGCCGTCGCCGCGGGCGCCGGTGTCCTCTACGCCACCAACCGCTACCCGCGAGCCGCCGCTGCGGCCCTCCTGATGACCACGTCGGTCGGTTGGGCCGGCCGCAAGAAGGTCTGGGAGCTCCGCGGCGAGGAGCGCACCCAGGAGATCCAGTCGATCCTCACCGACGCCGGCCTGCTCGGCGGCGTGCTGCTGGCCGTGGTCGACCATGATGGGCGCCCGTCGCTCGGCTACCAGGTCAACCAGTTCGTCGAGCGCAGCCAGAAGAAGGCCGCCGCGAAGCAGCGCGAGCTGGAGAAGAAGTCCGAGCAGCTGGAGAAGAAGGCGAGGAGCGCGGTGGGAACCGCCCAGAAGCAGCTCGCCGCCCAGCGAGGCTGACGCCCGGTGGTCTCCGAGGTGCTGTGGACCGCTCCGGTCGCTGATCGGCCCGTCGACGCCCTGGTCCGGGTGCCGGGGTCGAAATCCCTGACCGCACGGTGGATGCTGCTGGCAGCCGCCGCGGACGAGCCGTCCGAGCTGCGAGGAGCCCTCGTCTCCCGCGACACCCGCCTGATGAGGGATGCCCTGGAGCGTCTCGGAGCGACCCTCGAGGTGCGGGACGACTCCCTGCTGGTGACCCCGCTCCCGCCTCCGTCGGAGCATCCGGAGCCGCCGGTCGAGATCCACACCGGTCTGGCCGGCACCGTGATGCGCTTCGTCCCGATGCTCGCCGCCCTGCACCACGGGGATGTTCGCTTCACCGGTGACGAAGGTGCCCTGGCCCGCCCCATGGGGCCGGTCATCGACGTCCTGCGCCAGCAGGGGGTCGAGGTCACAGAGCACGGCGAGCCCGGCCACCTCCCCCTGACCGTGCACGGCACGGGCCGCCTCAGCGGCGGGACCGTCGAGGTCGATGCGTCGGCCTCGAGCCAGTTCATCTCGAACGCCCTGCTGGTCGCGGCCCGCGCCGAGGCGGATCTCGAACTGGTGCACGTGGGCGCGACGCTCCCCTCGCTGCCTCACATCGAGATGACGCTGGAGACCCTTCGTCAGGTCGGCATCGACGGATCGCACAGCACGGACGACCAGGGACGTCATCGGTGGCATGTGGGCACCGGCGCGATCCGGCCCGTCCGCATCGTCGTCGAGCCCGATCTCTCCAATGCCGGGCCCTTCCTGGCCGCAGCACTGGTCACCGGCGGCACGATCGCGGTGGACGACTGGCCCGAGACCACCACGCAGCCCGGCGATGCCTACCGCGACCTGCTCACCCGGATGGGTGCGGAGGTCTGGCGCGAGGACCGGTCGATCTGCGTGCGCGGCACCGGCTCCCTCCACGGGATCGACGCCGACCTGTCCGCGGTCGGCGAGCTGACACCCACCATCGCGGCTCTCGCCGCGCTGGCCGATTCCCCCTCCACCCTGCGCGGTGTGGGCCATCTGCGCGGCCACGAGACGGACCGGTTGAAGGCGCTGGCCACGGAGCTCACCAAGCTCGGTGCCCGCACCCTCGAGCTGGAGGACGGTCTGGAGATCCATCCGGGCGAGCTCACCGGCACCGTCTTCGAGACCTACGAGGACCACCGGATGGCCACGGCCGCCGCGATCATCGGGCTGCGCGTGCCCGAGCTGCGCGTGATCAACATCAGCACCACCCAGAAGACCCTCCCGGACTTCGTGGGGATGTGGCTGTCGATGCTGCACACCGAGCCGGCGGCGGACGGCGACGCGTGAGCCGCTCGGCCCGCGAGTACGACGAGTCCGACGTCCGGGTGCGGCCCAACCGCCGCGGCTCCCGGCCTCGCACGAAGGATCGTCCCAAGCACGAGGACGCGATCACGGCGCGCGTGGTGTCGGTGGACCGCGGCCGCTGGCGCACCGTCGTCGCGGCAGGGACCCCCGAGGAGCGCACCGTCACCGCGATGCGCGCCCGGGAGCTCGGCCGCTCCCCCGTCGTGCCCGGCGACCTGGTCGCGCTCGTCGGGGACACCTCCGGCCGCGACGGCTCCCTCGCCCGGATCGTGCGGATCCTGGAGCGCACCTCCTTCCTGCGGCGCAGCGCGGACGACGACGACTCCACGGAGCGCCCCCTGGTCGCCAACGTGGACCTCATGGTCATGGTCTCCGCGGTGGCTGATCCGGAGCCTCGCGGCGGCATGATCGACCGCTGCCTGGTCGCCGCCTATGTGGCCGGGATCGATGCTCTGCTGGTGCTGACCAAGGCCGATCTGCGCTCCCCCGAGCAGTTCCTGCACGCCTACGCACCGCTCGGGCTCGAGCACGTGGTCACCCAGCGCGAGGACTCCGGCGAGATCATCGGGCTCGAGGAGGTGCGCGAGCGTCTCGACGGGCGGGTCAGCGTTCTCATCGGCCACTCGGGCGTCGGCAAGTCCACCCTCATCAATGCTCTGGTCCCGGGAACGGACCGCGCCATCGGCGTGGTCAACGACGTCACCGGGCGCGGCCGGCACACCTCGTCGTCCGCACTCGCGATGCAGCTCCCCGGCGCCGAAAGCTCCGAAAGTTCTGACAGCGCCGAAGGCACTGAAGGTTCTGAAGGCGCTGCACGGTCGGAAGGCGCCCGGGGCTGGGTGATCGACACCCCCGGCGTCCGGTCCTTCGGCCTGGGACATGTCGACCCCGACGAGCTGCTCGACGCCTTCGCCGACCTCGCCGCGCTCGCAGAATCATGCCCCCGTGGTTGCACCCATCTCGAGGACGCCTCCGATTGCGCCCTCGACGCCCTGGTCGCCGAGGGGAAGGCCGGGAGCGCCGGGGCCGCCCGTCTGGTCTCGTACCGGCGCCTTGCCGTCACCCTGCGGAAGAACGATCCCTGGGCCCTCTGACGGACTTCCGGCAGGGGCTCAGGTAGACGCTCAGAACGGCACCACCTCATGTGTGCTCTCCCGCCGCGGCCTCCCCCGGGATCCGCGACGGGGCGCACTCGACCGCCGGAGCGCAGACCACTCCGCGTCGCTGCGCGGTCGGAGCGATCCATCGCTCTAAGGTGGGCTCATGTCCAGCCGCTATGCCGATGATCTGCGCCTCGCCCATGTGCTCGCCGATGCCGTGGATCAGCTGACCATGTCCCGCTTCAAGGCGCAGGACCTCGAGGTCACCACCAAGCCGGATCTCACCGAGGTCACCGATGCCGACAAGGCCGCCGAGCAGCTCGTGCGCTCGCAGCTGTCCCGTTCCCGGTCCCGCGACCAGGTGATCGGCGAGGAGTTCGGCAGCACCGGATCCGCCTCGCGGCAATGGGTGATCGACCCGATCGACGGCACCAGCAACTTCGTGCGCGGGGTGCCCGTGTGGGCGACGCTCATCGGCCTCATCGAGGACGGCCGCCCCGTCGTCGGCCTGGTCTCCGCGCCCTCGCTCTCCCGCCGCTGGTGGGGCGGGACGGATGCAGGCGCCTGGACCGGTTCGCGGATCAACAATGCGTCCCGTCTCCAGGTCTCCCAGGTCAGCCGGGTGGAGGAGGCCTCGCTGTCGTACTCCTCCCTGCACGGCTGGGCAGATCACGATCGTCTCCCCCAGATGCTCAACCTCATGCAGCGCTTCTGGCGCACCCGGGCCTACGGCGACTTCTGGTCGTACATGCTGGTCGCCGAGGGCGCGGTCGATGCGGCCTGCGAGCCCGAGCTCGCCCTGCACGACATGGTGGCCCTGGCCCCGATCCTCACGGAGGCCGGTGGTCGCTTCTCCTCGCTCGAGGGCGAGGACGGCCCCTTCGGGGGCAGCGCGGTCGCCACCAACGGCCTGCTGCACGAGGAGCTCCTCACCGCCCTCGCCCCGCGCGAGCGCTGACCCGGCCCGGTCCCTCGGCTGACCGCCTGCTGGTTCCGCGGCCCGGAGCGGCTGGGGCGGACCTCCCAGACCGCGGTCCGCGCGCATCGGTAGACTCGGGATGTTGTGACCTCGAACCGTGAAGGGATCCCCATCCACATGACCGTCAAGCGCGTCGCCCTGCTGACCGCAGGTGGCTATGCCCCCTGCCTGTCCTCCGCCGTCGGCGGCCTCATCGAGCGGTACACCGAGCTGGTGCCCGATGTCGAGATCATCGCCTACAAGCATGGCTACTGGGGCCTGCTCTCCGGCGAGAAGATCGTCATCGACGACGAGGTGCGCGCCGGCGCCCACGTGCTGCACAACTACGGCGGCTCCCCGATCGGGAACTCGCGTGTGAAGCTCACCAACACCGCGAACCTCGTCGAGCGCGGACTGATCCAGGAGGGTGAGAACGCCCTCGAGGTCGCGGCGAACAAGCTCATGACCGACGGCGTGGACGTCCTGCACACCATCGGCGGCGACGACACCAACACCACTGCCGCGGATCTCGCGAAATATCTCCACGAGAACGGTCACGAGCTGCAGGTCGTGGGCCTGCCCAAGACCATCGACAACGACATCGTGCCGATCCGTCAGTCCCTCGGCGCGCGGACCGCCGCCGAGCAGACCAGCATCTTCGCGCAGAACATCATCGCCGAGCACGGCTCGAACCCGAAGATGCTGATCATCCACGAGATCATGGGCCGTGCCTGCGGTTACCTGACCGCCGAGGCCGCCGCGTACTACCAGACCTGGCACTCCCAGCAGGAGTGGCTGCCCGGGATCGGCCACCGCGCCGAGCGCTGGGACGTGCACGCCGTATTCCTGCCGGAGCTCGCCCTGGACATCGAGGCCGAGGCCGAGCGCCTGAAGGCGGTCATGGACGACGCCGGCTGCGTGAACATCTTCCTGTCCGAGGGCGCCGGCATCCCGGAGATCATCGCGGAGATGCAGGCTCGCGGCGAGGAGCCCGAGAAGGACCCCTTCGGCCACGTCAAGATCGACCAGATCAACCCCGGTCAGTGGTTCGCGAAGCAGTTCTCCGAGAAGCTGGGCGCAGAGAAGGTCATGGTCCAGAAGTCGGGCTACTTCTCGCGCTCCGCGAAGGCCAACGCCGATGATCTGCGCCTGATCAAGTCCATGACCGACTACGCCGTGCAGGTCGCCCTCGAGGGCGGCTCCGGTCTGGTGGGCCACGACGAGGAGCGCGGTGACGTGCTGCGCGCCGTGGAGTTCGAGCGGGTCGCCGGGCACAAGGCCTTCGACGTCTCCCAGCCCTGGTTCCAGGACGTCATGGAGCGCACCGGTCAGACGATCGTCCCGGTCCAGGGCCACTGAGCCGACTGAACCGACAGCACCTCTGAGCCTGGAGTCCACTCCCGTGAGCGCCGCCGATCCGCAGCACATCGCCCGGCGGCCTCGGGTGCGGACCTGGCGCCGCACTCTTCGCGCGCTCGCCCGTCCTGGGCGGGCGCGCGACCCGTTGGGAGGCGCCCCAGCTGACGCGACCGACGGGCCCGACGGGCGATCCCGCCTCGCACAGATCGCCCCCGGGCCTGCCGGCACGGGCTGGAAGCTCGACAACGGTCCCCTGCGACCACCACGTCCGCTCCGCCCTCAGCAGGGCCGACTGGGCGACTGCTGGGTCATCGCCTCGATGCTCGCGATCCACGAGACCGCACCGGAGCGGCTCGAGGCACTGCTGTCAGCAGCGCAGGACGGCACGGTGGAGGTTCGCCTCCCCGCCGTCACGGCCCCGATCCGGGTGGGTCGACGAATGCCTATCGATGACGGAGGCCGCTTCGTCTACGGCCGACGGGAGGGCGCGAACCCCGGCTGGGTCGGCGTGCTCGAGAAGGCCGTGGCCGCGCACGTGGCCGGCGGCTACCGCTTCCTGCAGCGCGGCGTAGCCCGCTTCGGGCTCGAGCTGCTGCTGGGGATGCCGGTGCGGACCCGCCTGCGCCTCCCGTCAGCGCGCCGGATCAAGATCTGGCGGCAGGAGCATCGCGCGATCGCCGCGTCCACCCATCCGCTCAGCGGCCGCGTGATGACGCAGCACGGCCCGCTGCCGCCCAACCACGTCTTCGCCGTCGTCGGGGCGGACCCTCGCAGCGGGCACGTGCACCTGCGCAACCCCGTACGTCCCGGACGAGTGCTCGTCGTCGACGCCCGCAGCTTCCGTCGCGGCTTCCTCTCGATCGACGTCACGCCGCCCTTGCGCTGAGCCCGGCCGCTCAGCGACGTCCCCACGACGACGCCCCAACGACTCAGCGGCGACTCAGCTACTCAACGACTCAGTGACGGCTCGGATCGACCTCGGCGAAGGTGCGCAGCCACTCGTCGGCGATCAGGCGGTGCCCGGCGATGGTGGGGTGCACGCCGTCGTTCGCGAGACCCGCCGGGGTGTGCCCCACGGTCCATGCCGACTCGAGCACCTTCTCGAGGTCCACCACGGCGTGCTGGAACTCGCGGGCGAGATCGCGGATGATCGCGACCTTGGCGTCGAGGTCGTCATGGATCTGCGCCGTCTCGCCACTGACGTCGGCGACGAAAGGGATCACCAGGAGCACCGGCGCGGCCGGACGGGTTGCGGAGAGCTGATCGAGCAGGTACCGGTATCCGGCCTCGAAGTCCTCGTCGGTGACGTGCTCACCCCGGGTGTAGCGGTGCCAGGAATCGTTGACCCCGACATAGATGGTCACGACCTGGGGGTCGTGCTCGAGACAGTCAGAGCCGAATCGCTCCACGAGGTCCTCGACCTTGTCTCCACCGATCCCCCGGTTGACCACGCGGGCGGTGGGTTCGTGGGCAGCGAAATGCTCGGCGAGCAGCCGCACATAGCCGTATCCGAGGCCGTCAGGGTCCTCGGTGCGGGAGCAGTCGGTGATCGAGTCCCCGATGAACAGCAGCGTTCGGGGCTCGGGAAGGGATGGCGTCGTCGTCATGCGGAGATTCTGTCAGACCATGCCCCGGCCAGCGTCGCAGCGCCAGGGCGGCCCCTCCTCGCCCTACCGGTCTCGCACACCTGGGAGTCGGGCGGCACAGCGATAGTGCCTCCACGCACCGCACCCTAGACTGACGATCGACCGATCGCGGGATCGATACCGACCGCGGCTCGCGACCGTTCCGTCCGCGGATGACTCGTAGGAGTTCTGTGATGTCTGCCCTCATGCTGCCCGCGCTCCCTTTCCCGCTCGACCCGTTGCACGTGCCGTTCGAGGTCGTCGGCGAGGACGGGCTGCGGGCCACCTCCCAGGCCAGAACCGACATCTTCGCTCCGCCCTTCCCCGGCGCGGAGCCCACGCTCACTGCGGGGACGTTGTTCGGCACCGCGCCCGAGGGTGACTTCCAGTTCAGCTCACGGATCACGGTCGACTTCCGTTCGACCTTCGATGCCGGGGTGCTGATGCTCTGGCACGACGAGGAGCACTGGGCGAAGCTGTGCTTCGAGTCCGCTCCGGACGGCAGCCCGACGGTGGTGTCAGTGGTCAACCGCACCGTCTCCGATGACGCGAACGCGCAGGTCGTCAAGGCCGAGCACGTGTGGATGAGGATCAGCCGGGTGGATGGCATCTACCTGTTCCACAGCTCGTTCGACGGGCAGCGGTGGGACATGGTGCGCCTGTTCGCCCTCGAGTCCCCCCGTCCTCTGCAGATCGGCTTCGAGGTGCAGTCGCCGACCGGCGACGGGTGCGATGTCGTCTTCGACCAGATCTCCTTCGCGGCAACACGCCTGGAGGGCCAGCGCGACGGCTCCTGAGAACTTCTGGCGCCAGGAATCGGGCATCTGAAGCATCCCTGGTTCGCCGCCAGCACAACACACGAGGGCCCCTGATCAGTGTTTCCACTGGCCAGGGGCCCTATCTCGTAGCGGGGGCAGGATTTGAACCTACGACCTCCGGGTTATGAGCCCGGCGAGCTACCGAACTGCTCCACCCCGCGTCGATAACCAGTACTTTACGGTGATCGCCCCATGACGTCCAACCAGGGGAAACAGAATGTCAGAGTCATCACGGCGGCAGTGGCCAGCACATCTGTCGCCACCAGGAGCACAGATCGATACTGCCGATGAGGATTCCACGGATTCCGGACCACATGAACCGGCACTGGACGTGCTTCGGAAGGGAATAGCGAAAGGCCCCCGGTCAGTGTCTCCACTGGCCGGGGGCCTTCTCTTCGTAGCGGGGGCAGGATTTGAACCTACGACCTCCGGGTTATGAGCCCGGCGAGCTACCGAACTGCTCCACCCCGCGTCGATGATCCCTACTTTACGGGGATCCCCTGCCAGCGTCCAACCAGACCCCTCCCGACGTGTGCCATGACACGTTCACGGTCCGTTCACCTGGGTGGACACGCATGGACAGACGGCAGGACGCCCGGCGCCCCCGGTCGTGGACCAGAGATGCCGGGCGTCCTGAGAGAGGCTCGGTACCCTCAGCCGGTCAGCCTTCGCCGCCGTCCGATGGGGCCGGCGTGCCGGTCCCTCCGAGTTCCCCATTGGCCGCCACGGCCCGGTTCAGAGCATCGGCGAGACGATCCTGAGCCTCACCGTAGGCAGCCCAGTCGCCCTCGGCCATCGCCTTCTCGGAGTCGGCCACCGCGGTGTCCATGTCCGTGAGCGCCTTGTCGAGCTGCTCCTGCGTGGTGCCGGCGTCCGCTGCCGGCTTCTCCCCGTCAGCAGGCTCCTCGCCGTCGGCCGGCTCCTCGCCCTCAGCAGGAGCGTCGACCGCGCCCTCACCGGTCTCGGTGTCGGCCGTCCCGGCGACCCCGTCGGGATCGGAGACCGAGGCGTCGCCGGCGGTCGCGCCGGAGTCGCCGCCGAAGACGAGGTCCAGGGCTTCGTCGAGCGTCGGGGCGAACCCGATCTTCTCGCCGAAGGAGACCAGCACCATCTGCAGCAGCGGGTACTGCGTACCGCCGCCGGAGGCGGAGGACTGCAGGTAGACCGGCTGCACGTACAGCAAGCCGCCGCCGACCGGCAAGGTGAGCAGGTTCCCGTTGATCACCTCGGAGTTGCCGGACTTCAGCAGGTTCAGGGCCTGCGAGACGTTCGGCTCCGAGTTGAACGTGGCCTGCACCTGGCCGGGCCCGTTGACGGGGTTCGTCGCGGGCAGCACGAGCAGGGTCATGTTGCCGTAGGTGTCCGCCGGGTTCCCCTCGTCCTTGCCCGTCTCCGAGTCGACGGCGAGGAAGCCCGTGAGCACGTTCTGGCCCTGAGCCGGGATGTAGCTCGAGGAGAGCGTGAACCCTGGTTGCTCCATGCCGGGAATCTGCATGGTGAGGTACATCGGCGGCTGCGTCGCCTGCGCCCCCGTGGAGCCGTCAGGGTTGGTGGGCGCCGGCTTGGTGGGATCCGGGGGCGTCTCCCAGAAGTCCTGGGCACCGAAGAAGTCATCGGCCTGGGTCACGTGATACGTGCCCAGCAGCTCACGCTGCGCCTTGAAGTAGTCCGACGGGTAGCGCAGATGGCTCATCAGCTCACCGCTGATCTCGCTGGCCGGGTGGATCGCCTCGGGGAACACCTCGGACCACGCCTTGAGGATCGGGTCCTCCGTGTCCCAGGCGTACAGGGTCACCGAGCCGTCGAAGGCGTTGACGGTGGCCTTGACCCCGTTGCGCATGTAGTTCGCGCTGTTCTCGCGGTTCTGCGAGGTCTCGCCCGGGTCGGTCTGCGAATCGGCGATCGCCGTGTCGAGATTGAGGGTGCGCGAATAGGGATAGGCATCGGTGGTGGTGTAGCCGTCGACCACCCACACCAGCTCATCGTCGACGACCGCGGGGTACATCTGCGAGTCGAGCGAGAGGAAGGGGGCGACCTCCCGGACACGCTGCTGCGGATCGCGGTCGTACAGGATCTGCGACTCCTCGTTGAGGTAGCCGGAGATCAGGACGTTGGGATCACGGAACTTGATCGAGTAGAGCAGCTGGTTGAAGAACCCGCCGACGGAGGGCCCACCATCGCCCTGGTAGGTGTTGTTGACCTGCTGGCCGCCCTCTTCGCCATCCGTGCCCGACTGGTAGTCGAACTCCTCGGGCTCCGACCCTTCGGGGGCGCCGACGATGGAATAGTCCGGTGAGTGCTTGCCGAAGTACACCCGCTCCTCGTACTCGCCGAACGCACCCTTGCCCGGGACTCCGGACTGCAGGAAGCTCGGTTCGCCGTCAGCATTGCGCTGATTGCCGTACGCGGCCGCCGCGCCATATCCATGGGTGTAGATGATGTGCTGGTCGACCCAGGATCGAGTGTTGAGCTCGAACTTGTCCGGCCGCAGCTCGCGCACACCGACGACGGTGTCCTGGAGCTCGCCCTCCATCTCATAGCGGTCCACGCTGAGGACCTCGTCGAAGCCCCAGTACCGACGGTTCGCCTCACGCTGCTCGAAGGTCGGCGAGATGATGTTGGGATCCATCAGACGGATCTGCGTGGTGGTCGAGGCGTCCTCGCGCAGGGCTCCGGGCTCGGCGTCGGTGGTGGCCGTGTACGGGACCTCCTCGACGTCGTCGATGTTGAAGGCGGCGCGGGTCGCGTCGATGTTCCGCTGGATGTAGGGCTGCTCGAGCGTGCGCTCGTTGGGCTGGACCTTGAACTGCTGGATGGCCCAGGGGTACAGGCTGCCGACGGCGAGCGTGGACAGGATCATCAGGCCCGCACCGATCGCGGGGATCCTCCAGTCCGAGCGGAAGATCCACAGCACGAACAGCGCGGCCACGGCCACGGAGGCGATCGCGAGGATCGTCTGCGCGGGAAGGATCGCGTGGACGTCGGTGTACGACGCCCCGTGGAAGCGATCGTTCTGGTTCACGAGCATGTCATAGCGCTGGAACCAGTGGCCTGCGCCGAGCAGCAGCACGTAGATCGCCGCGAGCACGCCGAGATGCCTGCGTGCAGATCGTGTGACCTCGAGGCCGTTCTCCTGGCCCCAGGCGACGCCGCCGTAGATGAAGTGACCGATGAGGGCTCCGACGATCGCCACCAGCATGACGAACTGCCCGAAGGAGATGATCAGGTCGATCACCGGGAGTGTGAAGACGTAGAAGCCGACATCATTCCCGAAGATCGGATCGGTCTCCCCGAACTTCTGGGGATGCAGGAACAGCTGCACGGCCTGCCAGCTGCGGGAGGCAGCCAGACCGCCGAAGGCGCCGATGATGAGGGGCGCTGCGATGGTCAGCCCCTTCCGCAGGGGATCCACCGCGGCGCGGAACTGCTCGAGCGCCTCCTGCTCGCGGGTGACCGGCGGATAGATCGGACGCTTGGCGTAGCCGATGCGCAGACTGAAGAACAACGGCACCGCGAAGAGGATGAACCCGATGACGAACAGGATGCCCTGCGTGAGCCAGCGGACGGTGAGCACATCGGTGAAATCGAGCTGATCCATCCAGAGGTACTTGGTCCACACCTCGGAGGCGACAACCAGCAGCACCACCAGCGCTGCGATGACGATCGCGGTGATCCCGAGCGGGGAGATCCTCCGGGTCGTGGACGTGCTCGAATCAGGGGCCGGACGCGGGCGCGGCCGGGGTGCATCGCCGAATGGGGCGGAGAAACTCACGGATAACCTCGGGTGCCTCGGTGTCGGAGAGCACGGGTCCGCTGCGCCAACGCAGGAAGGGCGACCGGTCTCCGGGTACAGTGTGGTGCCGCCGCGTACAGAGCGGTGACGCGTCCATTCTGTCAGGCGAACCTGTAAGGGACCTCTCGATCCGATGACGACTCCCGATACGGACCCTCTCGACGCTCCGACGGCGGCCCTCGCCGCTGCGGTGCTCGACATCTCCCGTCACATCGAGGGCGCATCCCTCCCCGCGCCGCGCCTCTATGCACTGGCCCGCAGTGCAGAGCTGATGGCCGCCTCCCCCGCGCTCGCCGGCCTGCTCGGGGTCGGCGCGGACGGCACCGGCGCCCCGGACGATCTGCATCTGACGCCGATTGATCTCGACGATGGCGCCTCCGACCAGAACGACATCTCTGCATCCCAGGACCCCTTGGCTGCGCTGCAGGTCGTGGAGTGGCCGGATCTGGCGGCCGGCGGTGCGATCGCCTGCGAGCTCTCCCCCTCCACGTGGGCACTGCACGAGAATGATTCCCGGGCCACGATTCCCACGGACCGGGCTCTGCGCGTGGTCGTCGCCGCCCTGCCCGACGGGACGACGTGGTCCGCGGTGCATCGCGGCGACAAGAACGGTTATGTCCTCGGCGCCGCGCTGCTCCCGGACGTCGCCACCGCTCTGGTGCAGACGCTGCAGCCCCTCGACTGAGCTACGTTCAGGGCGGTTGCTGCCCGCTCAGGACGCGCCGGCCAGCACGGAGTCCTCCGCCGAGCTCCCCGTGAGCTCCTCGGCGACGTCGGGATCGCCGGTTCCCGTCCCGAGAAGCTCTCCCGTGTCGCGGTTGAGGTCGGGAACCTCGTCCGCCCGCATCGGGCGGGTGAAGGCCGTGGTCCCGAAGGTGAGGTCATGGCCGATCGCCTCGGCCTGCAGTGTCAGGGTGTGTCGCTGGGTGCCGTCATCCGCCTGCCATTCCGAGCTGCCGAGCCGACCGGTGACCACCAGCGGCTGCCCCTTCTTCACGGAGGCCAGCACATTGCGGGCCAGCGCACGGCGGGTGTAGACGCTCACGAATTCCGTCTTGCGATCGGTGAAATCGCTCTTGGCGGAGTCGTAGTAGCGCCCGGTGACGGCGATGCGCACGATGGTCGTGGTGGTGCCGTCCTCGTGCTGACGGGAGCTGGGATCCGCCGTCGCGTTCCCCATGAGGGTCGTCTGGATATCGCGCATGGTGATGTCCTTCCTGGAGTGCCGGGGACCTCCCGGCGTCGGCTCCGTGCCGATGGATCCAGGGTTGCCGTTCACGCAGGCGCCTTCCAGAGCGGCGTCGTCGTTGTGGACGACGGGGCACTGGGGAGGAAGGGTCGCCTCTCCTCTGCGGGGACCGAAGGTGCTGGACACCTGGACACATGGAACGGCCGGCCCCACGAGGGGACCGGCCGTTCGCGCAGCGATGCTGCAGCTCAGCGACTGCAGAACGAGCGCTGCAGATCAGATGCTGAGGATCAGGCGGTGGGGATGACCAAGCCGGAGCCCGTCGCGCGAGCCGTCTCGAACCGCTTCTGGACGTCGGCCCAGTTCACGATGTTCCAGATCGCCTTCACATAATCAGCCTTCACGTTCTGGTAATCCAGGTAGAACGCGTGCTCCCACATATCCAGCTGGAACAGCGGGATCGTCGCGACCGGCACACCGTTCTGCTGATCGTAGAACTGCTCGATCACCAGGTTGCCACCGAGCGGCTCGTACGCCAGCACGGCCCATCCGGAGCCCTGGATCCCCAGAGCCGCGGCCGTGAAGTGCGCACGGAACGCATCGAAGGACCCGNAGTGGTTCGTGTGACCACCGAGGTTGAACGCCAGATCCTTCGAGAACTGGTTCACCGTGGCGAAATCACCGGACTCACGAGCCGCCGCCAGCTTCTCCAGCGCCGTGTTCGCGCCCTTGACATAGGTCGCATGGTGCTTGGAGTGGTGCAGCTCCATGATCTTGCCGGAGATCGAAGGATCCAGCGCGCCGTAGTCATAGTCGAGATCGGGAAGCGTGTAGTCCGCCATGGGGGTCATCCCTTCGTCGTGGGGTGTGCGGGACCCGCCTGCGCGGGCCCTGCCGTGCCTCCCATCCTGCCACGATGCCCCGGGAGTTGGCAGGGTGGGCTCTGCTCCGGAGTCGCTCGAGGCCCGCGCCTGACGTATTCCGGCCCAGCATCGGTGCCGGCGCGGTCGCCTGTCGGGGCGGCGGTCCACAATGGGGTGATGGCCGGAACTCGCCACGCCCTCCCGTCCTCGTTCTCCCCTGCCACGGCCACCTGGTTCGCGGAGGCCTTCGAGGCGCCCACCCCTGCCCAATCGGCGGCCTGGGAGGCGATCGAGCGCGGGGACGACACGTTGGTCGTGGCGCCGACCGGCTCCGGCAAGACCCTGGCCGCCTTCCTCACAGCGATCGATCGCCTCGCCACGGCGGATCCGGCTCCCGCAGGCAGCTCCGGCATGGACAGCTCGATCCCGCAGCGCGGCGGCCGCGGGCGAGCAGCCCGCGGGACCACCAGCGTCCTGTACATCTCGCCGCTCAAGGCCCTCGGGGTCGACGTCGAACGGAACCTGACGTCCCCGCTGGTGGGGACGGCGCGGATGGCGGAGCGTCTCGGGCTGCCCCGTTCGTCGGTCAGCGTGGGTGTGCGCACCGGGGACACCCCGCCCGCCGAGAGGCGCCGGCTCGTGACGCATCCGCCGGACATCCTCATCACCACCCCCGAATCGCTGTTCCTCATGCTGAGCTCCCAGGCCAGGGAGTCGCTGCGGGGCGTGCGCACGGTGATCCTGGACGAGGTGCATGCCGTCGCCGGCACCAAACGCGGCGTGCACCTGGCACTGTCCCTCGCGCGGCTCGATGCGATGCTCGAGGCGCCGGCGCAACGCATCGGGCTCTCCGCGACCGTCGAACCGATCGACGAGGTCGCCGCGTTCCTCACGGGCTCCGGCCGGCCCCGCGAGGTGTCCGTCGTGCGCCCCGCGTCGACCAAGCGCTGGGATCTCACGGTGACGATGCCGGTCTCGGACCTGCAGGCGATCGAGCCGCCGTTGGATGCCGTCGACGACGAGGACGTCTCCGGCACGATCTGGCCGCATGTCGAGCGAGCCGTGCTCGCCCAGATCCTCGCGCACCGCTCGACGATCGTCTTCACCAACTCCCGCAGCCAGGCGGAGCGGCTCACCGGGAAGCTCAACCGTCTGCATGCGCGTCGCCCGTCCGCGGCGACCGGCCGCGGCGCGGAGCTCGGGGGTGCCGCGCAGTCGGAGGCACCCGAAGAGATCCAGGAGATCGAGGACATCGCCCGCGCCCACCACGGGTCGATGTCCAAGGAGATCCGCGCCCAGATCGAGGATCAGCTGAAGTCGGGCACGCTGCGGTGCGTCGTGGCCACCTCGTCCCTCGAGCTGGGGATAGACATGGGCGCCGTCGACCTCGTGCTGCAGGTCGCCGCCCCGATGTCCGTCTCGAGCCTGCTCCAGCGGGTGGGGCGCGCCGGGCACGACGTCGGCGCCGTCTCCGAGGGCTCCCTGCATCCGTTGCATGCCGCGGACGTGCTGCGCTCCGCGGTCGCCGTGCAGGAGGCCGTCGCCGGTCGTATCGAGCCGCTCTCGGTGCCCCGCAACGCGCTGGACGTCCTCGCCCAGCACACGGTCTCCGCCGCCGCCATGGACGACCTCCAGATCGACGACTGGTTCGACCTGGTGCGCAGCGCGCACCCCTATCGCGCCCTCCCCCGCTCCGCCTTCGACCAGACCATCGACCTGCTCGCCGGGCGCTACCCGTCGACCGCCTTCTCGGAGCTGCGGCCGCGCCTGGTGCACGACCACGACACCGGCCTGCTCACGGGTCGGCCCGGGGCGCAGCGCCTCGCAGTGACCAGCGGCGGCACCATCCCCGATCGTGGCCTGTACCCGGTGCACCTGGTGGCCGGGGATGACGACACCCAGCCGCGCCGGGTGGGCGAGCTCGACGAGGAGATGGTCTACGAATCGCGACGCGGGGACGTCATCACCCTGGGCACCACCAGCTGGCGGATCGAGGAGATCACCGCCTCCCGGGTCACCGTCTCCCCCGCCTTCGGCCTCACCGGCCGCATTCCGTTCTGGCACGGCGACGGGGATGGCCGCCCCGCGAGCCTGGGCCGCGCCATCGCCTCCGCCCAGAGCGAGCTCGCCGACCTCGAGCGGACACAGGCCGACGAGCGCCTCGCCGACCTGGGCCTCGACGGCAACGCCCGCACCGTGCTGCTGGACCATCTCGCCGAGCAGAAGCAGATCACCGGGGTGGTGCCCGGGCCGCAGCAGCTGGTCGTCGAACGCTTCCTCGACGAGCTCGGCGACTGGAGGGTGATCCTCCACTGCTCCTACGGCCAGCGGATCACCGGCCCGTGGGCCCTCGCCGTCGGGGCCCGGGTCGAGGAGCGGTACGGACTGGACGGCCAGGTCATGGCCGCCGACGACGGCATCGTGCTGCGGATCCCCCACGGGGAGCAGCCGCCTGGCGCCGATCTGTTCGTCTTCACACCCGAGGAGATCGACGAGGAGGTGCGGCGCCTCGTCGGATCCTCCGCACTGTTCGCAGCCCGCTTCCGCGAGTGCGCGGCACGCGCCCTGCTGCTCCCCCGGCGGGACCCCAACCAACGGGCGCCGCTGTGGCAGCAGCGTCAGCGCTCCTCGCATCTGCTCGAGGTCGCCCGCCCCTATCCGGACTTCCCGATCATGCTCGAGGCCGCCCGCGAGTGCCTGCAGGACGTCTACGACCTGCCCGCCCTCATCGACCTCATGACGCAGATCGGGCGGCGCCGCCTCGAGGTCCGCGAGATCGAGACCCCCACCCCGTCCCCCTTCGCGCGCTCGCTGCTGTTCGGCTATCTCGCCCAGTTCATCTACGACGCCGACGCCCCGCTCGCCGAGCGCCGCACCGCCGCCCTTGCGCTGGACCAGTCCCTGCTCGCCGAGCTGCTGGGATCGGTGAGCCTGCGGGAGCTGCTGGATGCCGAGGTCATCTCCGAGGTCGAAGGCCGGCTCCAGGGGCTGAGCGAGGATCGTGCGCTGCGCGGGGCGGAGCAGATCGCGGACGCCCTGCGCCGTCTCGGGCCGCTGACCCGGGACGATCTGGCCGCTCGCTCGGCCGACGGGGTCGATCTCGAGGCCGAGCTCTCCCAGCTCCACGACGCCCGAAGGATCCTCACCGTGCGGATCGCCGGCCGCGAGCACCTCGCCGCGATCGAGGATGCCGGGCTGCTGCGCGACGCGCTCGGAGTCGCCCTCCCGCCCGGAGTGCCCCAGGCCCACCTCACGCCGGTGGATCGGGCCGTCGCCCAGCTGCTCTCCCGGTGGGCACGCGGCCGCGGGCCCTTCCTCGCGACCGGTCCGGTGGACGCCTTCGGCCTCGCCCCCGGCGTGGCCCGCGGCGCGCTCGAGCAGCTCACCGCCGAGCGGGTGCTGCAGCAGGGCGAGTTCAGTCCCGGCCGCGAGGGCGAGGAGTGGGTCGATGCCGAGGTGCTGCGGCGGATCCGCCGGGCCAGCCTCGCCGCGTCCCGGCGGGAGATCGCCCCGGTCCCCGGCCCGGTCTACGCCCGTTTCCTCGGGCAGTGGCAGCACCTGACGGGGCGCCGCCCTGACGGCACGCGGGATCGGGCTGCGTGGCAGGGCCGCGACGGCCTGCTCTCCGTGATCGACCAGCTCGCCGGGGTGTCGCTGCCGCTGTCCGCCTGGGAGGAACAGGTGCTGCCGGCGCGGATGCCCGATGCGAGCCCCGCCCTCCTGGACGCGGCCTTCGCCGCCGGTGACGTGGTGTGGACAGGGCACGGGCGGCTCGGCGCCGACGACGGATGGATCCGCCTGCACCTCGCGGACGCCCTGCCGCTCGGGCTCGACGCCGAGGCGCTGGAGGAGTCCGCCTCGGCCCTGGCCGAGGGGTCCCTCGCCGCCCGGCTCCTGGCACAGCTGCGCGGGACCCCCGGTGCGCTGCGGCACGGAGAGATCTTCACCGCCCTGGCTGCGGACGGCGACGCGGTGCCGCCTCCCGACCTGCACGACGCCCTGTGGGACCTCGCGTTCCAGGGGCTGATCACCAACGACTCCTTCGAGGCGCTGCGCACCTACGGTCGAGGACCGGCACGGTCCTCCCGGTCGACAGGACGGTCGCGCCCGCTGACCCGGCGCGGTGCCGCGCGACTCTCGGCCGCGATGATGCGCCAGGGCGCGAGCTCCGTCTCCGAGCTCGTCACGGGACCCACCGGGGCAGGACGGTGGTCCGCCGTGCGCGTCGAGGCGGTCGATCCCTCGGCCCGGGCCGCGGCGCTCGCGACCCTGCTCCTGGACCGGCACGGCGTGGTCACCCGGGGCGCGATGGACGTCGAGGACATCCCCGGCAGCTTCGCCGCCGTGTACCGCGTTCTCGCGGTGCTCGAGGAGAACGGCAGCTGCCGCCGCGGCTACTTCGTCGACGGGCTCGGTGCCTCCCAGTTCGCCCCGGTCGAGGCGGTGGACCTGCTGCGCGATCGCGACCGGGAGGCCGAGGCGCAGCAGGATCCCGACGCGGGATCCGTCGGTCCCTCCCCCGAGGCGTCGACCGTGGCGCTCGCCGCGATCGACCCGGCGAACCCCTACGGCGCAGCGCTCCCCTGGCCGTCCTTCACGATCATCCCGCCCGAGGGCACGACCGTCCGGCCCGCGCGTCGCGCCGGGGCGCTGGTGCTGCTGGCCGACGGGCATGTCAACGCCGTGGTCGACAAGGGTGCCAAGCACCTCCTGTGGTGGGCCGACGAGACCGTGACCACCCTGGTCGCCGGGCAGCTGGTGAGGGCGATCGTCGAGGACTCCCGCCTGCCCCAGCTGCGGATCGAACGGATCAACGGGCACCCGATCACCAGCGCCCCGGTCGCCGCGATCGGCGAGGCCCTGGTCGCCGCCGGCTGCTATCGCTCCCCGAAGTCCATCCGCCTGCGCGCAGGAGGTCGCTGATGCCCGAGGGCGACACGGTCGCCCGGCAGTGTCGGGCGCTGCACGGTGCGCTCGCGGGGGCGATCCTCACCACGAGCGATCTGCGGGTGCCCCGTGCCGCGACGGCGAATCTCGTGGGCTGGAGCGTGCGGGAGGTGCGGCCTCGCGGCAAGCATCTGCTGATCCGTCTGGAGCCGCCCGCGGCAGGAGGCGTGCCTCTCACGCTCCATACCCACCTGATGATGGACGGGATCTGGCACGTGGACGGGAAGGCGCTGCGCTCGAGCGACACCAGTGCCGGACCACGCCCGGCGGACACGATCCGCGTCGTCCTCGCAGCCCGGCACCCGGACGGGCGCGAGGCCCGCGCCGTCGCCTACGACGTGAAGCAGGTGCGCCTGGTGCGCACCGCCAACGAGAGCACCCTCGTGGGCCATCTGGGACCGGACCTGCTGGACCCGTCCTGGGAGGACGAGCCGGCACTGCGCGCACAGGCCGTCGCACATCTCGCGGCCGAGCCGGAGCGACCGATCGGCCTCGCCCTGCTCGATCAGCGCAACCTCGCCGGGATCGGCAATATCTACCGCAGTGAGCTGTGCTTCCTGCGCCGCGTGCATCCGGCGGCGCCGACGCACGCCGCCGGGGACCTGGGTGCTCTGGTCGACCTCGCCCACCGCCTGCTCACCCTGAACCTGGACCGTTCCGTGCGGGTGACGACCGGCGGGATGCTGGGCCGCGACGGCGACCTGTGGGTGTACGGGCGCGGGGGACGGCAGTGCCGCCGCTGCCGTGCCCGGATCGAGCGCGGGGAGATCGGCGACCCCCGGCTCGAGGGCACGGAACCGCGAGTGCTGTGGTTCTGCCCCCGCTGCCAGCCTTGTCCGGGCGCCCCGGCAGGGGCGGGAGGCGGTGCGCCGCGAGGTGCACGACAACGTGCGCATCCTGATGCACGACGTCCCGGAACGGGTCGGTAGACTTCTCGCGGTGCTTCCGGCTCGGCCGCCCGAGCCCGCACTGACGCCCCCATAGCTCAATGGATAGAGCAACGGCCTTCTAATCCGTAGGTTGCAGGTTCGAATCCTGCTGGGGGCACCACCGCCCGTCGTCGTGTCTGGAGCCGCCCCATGGTGCTGAAGGTCGTCACGATCGGCGCGATCGTGCTCCTGCTGGGACTGCGCCTGCTGCGAGGCCGGTTCGGCACACGCCTGCTCGGCGTCTCGCGCACGGTCCTGAACGTCATCTACCTCGCAGCGCTCGTGCTCACCGGGGTCCTCGCCGGCGTCTTCGAGCAGTGGGTGCTGCTCGGAGTGGTCGTCGTGCTGCTCGTGCTCAGCGGCATCGAGGAGATCCTCCGACGGTCCGCACCGAAGAACGCTCCCGCCGAGCGTGCGTCGACCCGGCGCCGCTGACCGCTCCTCGCGCCGGTTGCGTGTGCTGTCCCGGCCGGCTCAGAGCTCGCGGCTGTGTTGCGAGGAGGCCTCGTTCCACTCAGTGACCCACGCCGGCACATCCATGTCGGGCGGGACGGAGCCGACAAGGTCGAGCACCTCCGGGATGCTCACGGATCCGCCTGTCCTCCGCAGGAACCGTGCTCGGATGATGGCGTCGGCGTAGACCACGTCCCCCACGCGGAAGACCTGCTCCATGTAGATCCAGCGATCGTCGTGCCCGAGCACCCGGGAGGCGATGTCGAACTTCTGCCACAGCACCAGCGACTTGCGGTAGGTGATGGACTGCCCTGCGACCACCGGATACCAGCCCTGGGCGGTCAGCCGCTTCCAGAACCCGGAGCGGAGCATGAGGTCCATCCGGCCCAGGTCCATGAGGGTGAGATAACGGCCGTTGTTCATGTGCCGCTGCACGTCGAGGTCAGCCGGATTCACGCGGAAGCTCGTGCGGGACGTGTCCCACATGCTCAAGCGGCTGCGGAAGCGCACGCGGATCATGAACACCAGCAGGCGGAAGTACAGGTTCACGTCGGGCTCCTCCATGAGTCACTCAGCGGGCTCGGCATCGAACCCCGATGACTGCATGGTAACCATGGTCGCGTCGCCCCGAACACCGTCGTCGTGTCCGACGGGACCTGCGGGCTCCCCGGCCGCAGGATCGCCGATCTCGCCGGGGATTCCGCCCCGATGCGGCATCCCCGCCGCGCTCATGAGATCTCGACTGGCAGCGTCAGGGCCGAATGGGCCGGCTCTCCGGCGGACGGAGGCATCGCGACCTGGCCGCGCAGTGCGGTGTTGCGCTGTTCCAGCGCGGAGGCCGTGATGGGGAACAACGGGGCGCCACCGGTGTCGACCAACGCCTGGTTCCGCGTCACGAAGTCCCGCGTGTCGCGTTCATAGGCTCTGAAGGCAGCAGCATGGTCCTGGTTCCCGCCCAGGGACGCGGCCAGCATGTAGGCGCCGACGATCGCCAGACTGGAACCCTGTCCGGTCAGGAACGAGGGCGCGTACGCAGCGTCGCCGACCAACGCCACTCTGCCCTTCGACCAGCTCGGCATGCGGATCTGGCCGGCCGTATCGAAGAACAGATCCTCGGCATCCTGCATCGCCCGGAGGATGGCCGGAATCTCCCAGCCCGCCTGCGCGTAGATCTCGGAGATCAGAGCCCGCTGGGCGTCACGGTCCCCGTGCAGGCCCCGCGGCGGTTCCGACCGATGGAAATTCACGAAGGCGTGCAGGACGTCCTCACTGCTCCCGGTGGCATACAGAGCGGCCGCCCGGCCCGGGGTGTTCCACAACGTGAGCTCGTGGAAGAGTCCGAGAGTGTTGGGCATCGTGAAGACACCGAAGGCGTAGCCGAGATAGCGGTGGAACTGCTCCTCAGCGCCGAACTGGAGCCGTCGGGTCCGTGAGTGCATCCCATCGGCTCCGATCACCAGATCGAATCTGCGCCGGCTGCCGCTGCGGAACTCGACATCAACCCCGTCGTCACGCTCCTCGAACGTGTCGATCGAATCGTCGAAGAGGAACTCGACGTCGTCCCGGACCGCTGCGTACAGGGCCGCGGTCAGGTCCCCTCGTCCCATCTCCAGATCCTGGCTCACGACGCTACCGGTCACCTCGTGCGGAGGGAGGGAGGCCACCGTCACGCCGTCGGCGTCCACGAAGGTGAATCGCTCGATATGGAGATTCGCCGCCTGCAACCGGGGCAGCACCCCCATCCGTCGGACCACCTCGATCGCGGTGCCCCGGACGTCGATCGGGTACCCACCTCCGCGTGGCGTGCGCGCCTTCTCCACGATCGTGACCTCGAAGCCGTACCGGTGCAGCCAGTACGCCAGCGTCGGGCCGGCGATGCTGGCCCCGGAGATGAGGACGGTCTCCGTCGAGGGGTGAGTCGGTGATGTCATGAGATGGTTCCCTTCAGATGTCGGACGACGAACAAGGACGCCGCGGCCACGAGGCCGGCGACGACAAATCCTGCGATGAAGGCCGGCTCGGCCGGCTGATCGGAGACCGGATCGATGCCCACGGTGAGGACCGAACCGGCAAGCTGAGCGCCGACGACGGCTCCGACCAGGCGGATCACCACGAGCAGGCTGGTGACGATGCCGGTGTCGGCTGCGGCGACAGCGGTGGCCGTGCTGGCGAGCAGCGCCGTGGTGATCAGACTGCCCGCGAACGCCACCACGGCCCGTAGCACGACCAGCTGCCAGGCCTCGTCGTGCACCAGTGCCAAGGTGAGCAATGCGCCCGCCGTGACTGCGGAGCCGGCTGCCACCACGGCCCGAGGTCCGTATCTCTGCACGGCCAGCCCGCCGACCGAGCCGGCCACCACGCCGGCGATGCTGGCCGGCAGCATGAGCAGCCCGATCTCGCTCGTGCCGAGGGCGAAGCCGTACCCGGTGCCGGACACCTCGAACATCTTCGGAACGAGCGTCTGCAGCACCGAGGAGATGGCCGCGACGGCGGCTGTGATCAGGGCGGCGCTCCACAGGGCGGGCGCAGTCAGCATCCGCAGCTCGACCATGGGCGACGCCGCCCTGCGCTCGACGGCTACCCACACCACGGCGAGAGCCGCCACGCCCAGCACGACGCCACCGACCACGAGCGGTGGCATCCCTCCCCCGGTGACCACCATGAGCGCAAGCATGAGTGCGAGCAGCGTGGCGCTCAGGAGGACGACGCCGGGCCAATCGATCGCGGTTCCCCGTTCGCTCGGGGTGTCATCCGGCATCGTGCGGAGGACGACCACCGTCGCCACGATGATCACGGCCGTCGGCGCTCCGAAGATCCAATGCCAGGACAGCCCTTCGGCCAGGGGCCCGGCGACCGCGGTCCCCGCGATGCCGCCGGCCGTGAACAGCGCGCTGACGACACCGATGGCCACCTGCGTCTGCCCCGGCGGCAGATGCTTGCGCACCAGGATGAAGGACAAGGGCAGCGCCCCCACCATCGCGCCCTGCAGCATCTGGCCGACCAGCAGCACGGGCAGGTTCGGGGCCGAGCTCGAGACCACTCCCCCGAGCGCGACCATCGCCATCAGCACGAGCAGCACACGTCTTCCTCCGTACCGGTCCCCGAGCTTGCCCGCGATCGGCGCGACCACCGCGCCGGTGATCAGCAGCGTGCTGACGATCAGGGCCGCCCCGGAGGAGTCGATGCCCAGCTCTCGCTCCAGCATGGGCCGAGCCGGGTCGACCACCGTCTGCAAGGTGCCGAGGGCCAGGGCCAGGACGCCGAGCGCACCGATCGCCGTCCGGCCGATGCGGGCCTGGGACACAAGAACGTCGGACATCGAGCCTCTTCCCTCGTCGCTCAGGAGCCGAGCACGAAGCGTGCCCCGACACGATCACTACACTACACCGTGCAGTGTAGTAACGGTAGAGTGGAGCAATGTCCACTTCGAAGACGTTGCGCACGGGGTCCCCGCAGAAGCGGTCCGCCATCCTCCTGGCCGCACGGGAGCTGTTCGTGACCGACGGTTTCGACCGCTCGAGCGTCGATGCCATCGCCGCCCTGGCCGGAGTGTCCAAGCGGACGGTGTACGACTACTTCGGGGACAAGCAGACCCTGCTGCGCGCCGTCTTCGACGGCCTGGGTCAGTCCCTGCTCGCGACGATCCGCAGCACGCTGGATGACACACTCGGCGACGTCGCCGCGGCGGATCAGCTCGAGCCTGCCCTCATCGACTTCTCGATGCGGATCGCGAACGACTGGCTCGACTCCGCGGACTACGCCACCCTGCAAGGGCTGGCACGCACCGACTCCGAGCGCCTGCCGAGCTCGAAGGACAGTCCGCTGTCCGACGAGCCGGAGGAGGCCATCGGTGCACGCTTCGCGACCCTGGCGGACGCCGGACTGCTGGAGGTCCCCGATGCCCGACTGGCCGCAGATCACTACATCGGGCTGACCTTCGCGGCCACCATCAACAGACTCGGCACCGCGAACGCGGCTGCGGATTCCCGGGTCCAGCCCCTCATCGTCGCCGGGGTGCGGGCATTCCTCCGGGCGTACCGCGTCGGCTGACGAGCGGAGCTCCGCGAACCCCGCTGACCGAGCCACGGTCGGATTCATGCCTGACCCTGCCGTACCGGCTGCGCTCCCGCGATACTGTTGCCTGGTGACTTCCAGCTCCTCCCGTGCCATCAACGACCGCATCATCTGGGTCGATTGCGAGATGACCGGCCTCGACAAGAAGCGCGATGCGCTCGTCGAGATCGCCGTGCTCGTGACCGACTCCGACCTGAACATCCTCGGAGACGGCGTCGACGTCGTCATCAAGCCGCCGGCCGAATCGCTCACCGGCATGGACCCCTTCGTGGTCAACATGCACACGGTCTCCGGCCTGCTCGACGAGCTCGACGGCGGGATGACGCTCGAGGAGGCGCAGGCACAGTGCCTGGCCTATGTGCAGCAGTACTGCCCCGAACCGGGCAGGGCGCCGCTCGCCGGCAACAGCGTGGGCACCGACCGGGTGTTCCTGGATCGCGACGTGCCCGAGTTCGCCCAGTGGCTGTCCTACCGCACGATCGACGTCTCCAGCCTCAAGGAGCTCGCCAAGCGCTGGTTCCCCCGCGTCTACTACAACATCCCCGCCAAGCACGGCGGTCACCGGGCGCTCGCGGACATCCGCGAATCGATCCAGGAGCTGAAGTACTACCGCGAGGTGTTCCTCGTCGACGCCCCCGGCCCCACCACCGCGCAGGCCCGGGACGCGGCCCGCACCTTCGAGCTGACCGACGAGCCCGAGGAGGAGACTCCGTCGGCGACCGCCGCGACCCCTGCGACCCCCGCGACAGCACCGGCGGCGACACCGACCGCGACCCCCGTCGCGACGCACGTCCCGTGGCTCCAGCGGGCATCACATCGCTCGTGGCTGGAGAGCGAGGGCGACGAGCTCCTCGTGTTCGGCTCGGAGTCGGTGCGTGAGGACGGTGGTTTCGCCTGGCTCGACGAGGAGGGCGACGCCGATCTGTCCCGCCCCTCGGAGCTGTGGATCACCTGCCGGATGACGCACAGCTTCGCCCTCGGGCACCTGCTGGGCCGCCCGGACTTCGGCCGTTTCGCCGACCATGGCATCGCCTCGCTGCGAGGGGTGTTCCACGACGCGGAGCACGGCGGCTGGTACGCGTCCGTCGCCGACGGGAAGCCCGTCGACGATTCCAAGCAGGCCTACGCGCACGCCTTCGTGGTGCTCGCGGCCTCCTCAGCGCTGGCCGCCGGCCGTCCCGGCGCACAGGAGCTGCTCGACGAGGCACTCGCCGTGCTCGATACGAGATTCTTCGACGAGTCCGCGGGCATGAGCGTGGACACCTTCGACCGCACCTTCACGCAGTGCGAGGAGTACCGCGGCATCAACGCGAACATGCACACGGTCGAGGCGCTCCTCGCCGCGGCCGACGTCACCGGGCAGCGCCGTTGGCTCGATCGCGCGGTGGGCATCATGACCCGTGCCATCGACGAATTCGCGCGCGGCAACGACTGGGCCCTGCCGGAGCACTTCGACACCGACTGGAACCCGCTGCTGGAGTACAACCGCGACGAGCCGAACCACCCGTTCCGCCCGTACGGCGCCACGGTCGGCCACTGGATCGAGTGGTCCCGCCTGGTGCTGCACGGTCGTGCCGCACTGATCGCGGCCGACGGCTCGGCACCGGACTGGATGCTCGAATCGGCGACCGCGCTCATGGAGAAGTCGGCGGCGAGCTTCGGTGCCGACGGAGCCCCCGGGTTCGTCTACACCGTGGACTGGGACGGAGCCCCCGTCGCCTCCGAGCGCATGCACTGGGTCGCCGCAGAAGCGGTCGGCGCCGCCGCCGTGATGTACGAGGTGACCGGGGACCGGGTCTGGGCTGAGCGCTACGAGCAGTGGTGGGAGTACATCTCCACCTACCTGCTCGATCCCGAGAACGGCTCCTGGTTCCACGAGCTCGACGCGGACAACGAGCCCCAGGGCGTGACGTGGCCGGGCAAGCCGGACATCTACCACGCCTTCCAGGCGACGCTGATCCCGCGGCTTCCGGTCACGCCCACCCTGGCCGCCGCTCTGCGCGACGGCCTGCTCGACCAGGAGAGCTGAGCCGACGTCGACAGCTCGTCGCTCGGTACTCGCTGAGTCAGCGCCCGCTGTCTCAGCACCTGCTGGCTCGGAACCGCGTCACGCGACGGGACGCACCTCGCGGCCGGCACCGGCCGCGAGGGCGACGATCTCCTCGACGTGGCCGATGTCCGCGACCACGAGAGGGCACGCGTCGGTGTCCTCCTCCAGCTGCAGCAGGCACAGGTCGAACGCGGCGAGGATCTCCTCCGCCCGACGGATCGCCGGTTCCAGCCCTGCGGTGATGTCGGCGACCGGCTCGAGATCAGCCCCTGAGCGGCACACCCGAGCGACCTCGCCCAGAGCCATGGCCAGTTCCGCCCCGATGTCCTCCGGGTCGAGGTAGGCCAGGGCGTCGGCCACGTCCAGCCCGTCGATCAGGGCGTTCCACGGATCGACGGGCTCCGCAGCACCGGCTCCGGCCTCGACGCCGAGGAGTGGATCCGCCTGCGTCGCCAGGTAGGCCTGTGGGTCGGTGGCCGCGAGGTGCACCGACCCTGGGAGCTCAGGGTCGTCCGCGAGGAGCGTGCACAGCCGCGTCCAGTCCGGCACGGCTCATCCCTGGTCGTCGAGGTGGGAGACCGCAGTCTCGAGCCGGTCGATCTTCGCGTCGAGCTGCCCCTCGTGGCCGGGACGGATATCAGCCTTGAGGACGAGCGAGACCCGCGAGCCGTACCGCCCCGCCGCGGCGGTCGCACGCCGCACGACGTCCATCACCTCGTCCCAGTCCCCTTCGATCTCGGTGAACATCGAGGAGGTGCGGTTCGGCAGTCCGGAGTCCCGTACGACGCGCACCGCGGCGGCGACCGCGTCGTGAACGCCGGCGCTGTCCGTGCCGTCGACGAGCCCGCGCACGAGGGCTGGATCCGAGGGGTCACCGGTGGGCTGGACGGAGAAGGCGACGATCATGCGGCCAGTCTCCTCCTGCGCCAGGGGCCGTGCAACGTGTGGGCGGCACGGACGCCGTGCGACTCGACGGGACCCTCGACGAGCTCGGCCCCGGGTGTGATCCGTGAGTAGGATCTGCGGCAGCGTCCCTGGTCGGGACCACACTCTGCATCGACACGAAATGAGGACCATGACTGCGCTCCGGATCGGCATCGTCGGCTACGGGAACCTGGGACGGGGCGTCGAGATCGCCGTCTCGCTCCAGGAGGACATGGAGCTGGTGGGCGTGTTCACGCGCCGTGCGCCGTCCACGGTGAGCGCCGCGCACGAGCAGACCATCGTGCGCTCGATGGACGCGCTCGAGACGATGCAGGACGAGGTCGACGTGCTCGTGCTCTGCGGAGGCTCGAAGACCGACCTCCCCGAGCAGACCCCCTTGCTCGCCGAGCACTTCACCGTCGTCGACAGCTTCGACACGCACGCCCGGATCCCCGAGCACTTCGCGCGGGTCGACGCCGCCGCCAACGCAGCCGGCACCACGGCGCTCATCTCCACCGGCTGGGACCCCGGCCTGTTCTCCATCAACCGCGTCTACGGGGAGGCCATCCTCGCCACGGGCTCCACCTACACCTTCTGGGGCCGCGGCCTGTCGCAGGGGCACTCCGACGCGCTGCGCCGCCTGGACGGGGTCGCCGACGCCGTCCAGTACACGATCCCCTCCCAGGAGGCGATCGCTCGAGTCCGCGCCGGCGATCGGCCCGAGCTGAGCACTCGCGAGAAGCACACCCGTGAATGCTTCGTGGCGCTCGAGGACGGGGCCGACGCCGACGCCGTGCGCGAGGAGATCGTGACGATGCCGCATTACTTCGAGCCTTTCGAGACGTCGGTGACCTTCCTCAGCGCCGAGGAGCTCGCCCGCGACCACCAGGGAATGCCCCACGGCGGCTTCGTGATCCGCGCCGGAGAGTCCAGCCCCGGAACGACCCAGACCATCGAGTACCGCCTGCAGGAGGATTCGAACCCCGAGTTCACCGCGAGCGTGCTCGTCGCCTACGCCCGCGCGGCGGGACGACTGGCCGCCGCCGGTGAGCATGGGGCGAAGACCCCCTTCGACGTGGCACCGGGCCTGCTCTCACCGAAGTCTCCCGAGCAGCTGCGCGCCGACGATCTCTGAGGGCGCATTCCCTGAGGGCACGCGCACCGGATCGATGCCGGCACGGCACCCCATGACCGGGCTCCCTGTGCGCTGTCCGATGCAACGTGTCTCACACTCCCGGAGTGCCGTTCGTGGAGGCGAACGCTGCTGAGAGACGGTATGGTTATCTCTCGTTGCGGGATTCGTTCCGCACATGGTGGTCGTAGCTCAGTTGGTAGAGCTCCTGGTTGTGGTCCAGGCGGTCGCGGGTTCAAATCCCGTCGATCACCCCAAGAAACGCCCTGGCGACAGGGCGTTTTTCTTTTCCCCTCCCCGGGCACGCGCACTCGTCGGCTCGCGCGGCGAGCACCTGCTCACCCGACGAGCACCTCTTCATCCCACGAGCACCTCGCGCATCTCGTGCCAGAACTCGGTGACGTGCGCACGAGCGGCCTGCTCGGCAGCGGCGCCGTCGCCATCCAGCACGGCCGTGAGCAGATCCTGGTGCTCGGTGACCGCCTCGTCGAGGTGACGGACCCGCTCGAGTCCCAGGAACCACAGCCGCAGGCTGAGGGTCAGGTAAGTGCCGAGCGTCTCCTGCAGGTATCGATTGTGCGAAGCACGGTGGACGCAGTGATGCACGCGCTGGTCGGTCCGGATGAGCGCACGCACGGCCTGGGCGGTGGCACCCCGACCCGAGTTCCCGGATCCGGCGGTGTGCACCTTGAGTTCGGCACGCAGCTGCCGAGCCAGCCGGCGGTCCTCATCGTCCGCCCGTTCGGCCGCGAGCCGGGCCCCGAGACCCTCCAGCTCGACGCGCGTCTCGGAGACATGGGTCAGGTCCCGGACGTCGATGGGAGCGACGGCTGTGCCGCGCCGGGCGTACACGGTCACCAATCCCTCATCCGCGAGACGGCGCACTGCTTCCCTCACCGGAGTGCGCCCCAGGTGCAGCCGTTCCCTGAGCATGCGCTCGTCGAGTCCGGATCCCGGGGCGAGCTCGAGCGTGACCAGCAGGTCCCGGATCCGGTAGTAGGCGACCGCGGACAGCGAGGAGACGTCCGCCCCGGCAGGCACCAAAGTGGTGAGACCCGCCAGCGCATCCGTCGAGGCGGATGCCGTCTCCCGTTCCGGCACGCGCACCCGGTACCTGGGCTCCTCTGAACCCGTTCCGGCCGGTCCAGACCCAGCCCCGATCCCTCCGTCGCCGCCGACCATGGCGTCACCCCGCTCTCTGATATATCGTGAGGATACTCACATCGTGGTCGGGAGGCCGTCATGGCAGCGCTGCCGGATCGTGCAGACATCGTCGTCATCGGAGCCGGGGTGGTCGGCAATGCCGCGGTCAATCACCTCGCGGAGCTCGGATGGCGCTCCATCGTGCAGATCGACAAGGGCCCGCTGCCGGATCCGGGCGGCTCGACGGGGCACGCCTCCAATTTCGTCTTCCCGGTGGATCACTCCCGCGAGATCACCGATCTGACGGTGGATTCGCTGCGCCAGTACGAGGCGCTGGGGGTGCTCTCCACCTGCGGAGGGATCGAGGTGGCGCGCAGCCCGGAGCGGATGCAGGAGCTGACGCGCCGGATGAGCTCGGCCCTCTCCTGGGGCGTCGAGGCGCATCTGCTGTCCCCGGCCGAGATCCAGGAGCTCGTCCCCTACTGCGACGCGGGTCTGCTGCTCGGCGGCTTCCACACGCCGACCGGGGCGATCGTGGACCCGCTCGCGGCGGGGGCCCTCTTCCGGGAGCGCGCCGAAGGGCTGGGCGCGCTCACGCTCTGCCCGGAGACCGAGGTGATCGACCTCGAGGTCTCCGGCGGTCGCGTGACCCGGGTCGTCACCGATCACGGCGAGATCGACACCGAGATCGTGGTCATCGCGTGCGGGGTGTGGAGCCCGCGCGTCGCCGCCCTCGCCGGCGCGGCGATCCCGCTCACCCCTGCTGTGCACCAGATGCTCGACGTCGGTCCCATTCCCCAGCTCGAAGCGACCAAGGAGTGGATCAGCTTCCCGCTGCTGCGCGACATGGATCGCCTGATGTACGAGCGCCAGCGCGGGCCCGATCTCGAGATCGGCTCCTACGCCCACCGGCCGCTGCTGCACCGCCCCGAGGAGATCCCTGCCTACGGCGCGCCCGGCCAGGCCTCCCCCACGAGCTTCCCCTTCACCGACGAGGACTTCACCGCGCAGCTCGAGCACGCGAGGGAGATGTTCCCGGGCCTCCTCACCGATCCCGACCCGCCGCGGAAGGCCGCGATCAACGGGCTCCTCTCCCTCACCCCGGACGGCGGCGCCCTCATCGGCGAGACCCCGGAGGTGCGCGGGCTGTGGTCCGCGGCGGCGGTCTGGATCAAGGAGGCCGCGGGCGTGGGCCGCCTGCTCGCCGAGCTGATCTCGACCGGCGACAGCGAGATCGATCCCCATGAGTCCGATATCGCGCGCTTCCACCCCTCCGCCCGCACCGACGCCCATGTGCGGGCCCGGGCGGCCGAGGGCTTCCCCAAGATCTACGGGATCAGCCATCCGCGGGAGCAGTGGCTGAGCGACCGCCCCTCCCGCACCAGCCCGTTCCATCCGCGCACCGATGCGCTCGGTGCGGTGTGCTTCGAGGCCGCCGGCTGGGAGCGACCCCAGTGGTACGCCTCCAACGCTCCCCTGCTGGAGGAGTTCGCTGAGCGGATCTCCCCGCGGGAGCACGAATGGGATGCCCGTTGGTGGTCCCCGCTCATCGAGGCGGAGCACCTCGCGATGCGCGAACGGGTGGCGATGGTGGACCTCGGGGCATTCGCGATCCTCGACGTCACCGGCCCGGGGGCCCTCGCCGTCCTCGAGAGTCTGGCGGTGGCACGGATCGACGTGCGCATCGGCCGCGTGGTCTACACCCCGCTGCTCACGCCCGCCGGTGGGTTCCGCTCCGACCTCACGATCGTGCGCCGGGGCTCGGAGAGCTTCCGGGTGATCACGGGCGGCGCGGAGGGCGGTCGGGACCTGGTCTGGCTGCGCGACCACCTCCCGGCCGACGGATCCGTCCAGCTGGCCGATGTCGGCTCTGCGGTGACCACTCTCGGCCTCTGGGGCCCTCGCGCCCGGGATCTGCTCGCCGAGATCACCGCCGCCGACGTCTCCGACGCGGCGTTCGGCTTTGGCACGGCCCAGGACGTCGAGCTGGTCGGCATCCCGGCCTCCTTGCTGCGCATCTCCTATGTGGGAGAGCTGGGCTGGGAGATCCATGTCGCGACCGAGCACGGGCTGCAGCTGTGGGACCTGTTGTGGGAGGCAGGCCAGGGACACGGCGTGCTCCCCGCCGGTATCGGCGTGTACGGGACCACGGGCCGGCTGGAGAAGGGCTACCGGTTGATGGGCGCGGAGCTCACCGCCGAGTACGACCCGGTCGAGTCCGATCTGGCGCTGCCGAAGGTGAAGAAGGCGGACTTCCTGGGTAAGCAGGCGTACCTGGAGTCGAGAGAGCGGGGGCCGGCGACGATGCTGTGCACCCTCGCCCTGGAGCCGGCCGACGGGACGGACCACGGCGCGCAGGAGGGAACGGGTGACGGGCGCGCGCGGTGCATGACCGGCGGCGAACCGATCCTCACGCAGGACGGTGCGACGATCACGGATGCCCGCGGACGGCGATCCTTCGTCACCTCCGCAGGCCCGGCCCCCTCGCTCGGCCGCTACCTGCTGATGGCCTATCTCCCGCCCGAGCACGCGCAGGTCGGGACGCGCCTGCAGGTGGACTACCTGGGCGCCCGCCACGCGGCGAGCGTGCTGAGCGTGGGCCGTACGCCCCCGTTCGATCCCGAGGATGCCCGGATGAAGGCCTGACCCCGACCCGATCAGCCGGTGACGTCGGCCCGGTACCCGAGGCGGCGCGAGATCTCTTCTGCGGCCCTCCGCAGGGCCTGTGCGGCGGCGGGCAGCGACTCGGGCGCGAGGCGGTACGTCGGCCCGGCCGCGGAGAGCGCGGCGACCACGGCGCCCTCGGGGCCGCGGATCGGGGCGGCGACCGCGTTCAGCCCCTCCTCGTACTCCTCGACCGCCTGCGCCCAGCCGCGCTCCCGTACCTGCTGCAGCTGGTCCCGCAGCACGGCGACCGACGTGATCGTGTGCCCGGTGAAGCGCTCCAGGGGCGCCGCCAGCAGAGCCTCGATCTCGCTCTGCTCCAGATAAGCGAGCAGCATCTTGCCGCTCGAGGTGGCATGCAGGACGGTCCTGTCCCCGATCCAGTTGTGCATCGCCACAGTGCTGGTCCCCTGAGCCTGATGCACGTTGATCGCCGCGCCATCGCGATACACCGCCACGTTCACGGTCTCCCCCAGCTCCTCGGCGAGCGCATCGCACACCGGGCGCGCCTGGGCGGTCAGATCGAGCCGCGAACGGGTCGCCGCAGCAAGACGCAGGACGCCGACGCCGAGCCGCACCGTGCCGGAGTCCTCGAGTCGTTCCACGAGATCATGCGCCGCGAGCGAGGCGAGCAGGCGGGATGCCGTGGAGCCGTGGACCTCCAGCTCACGACCGATCCGCCCCACGCTCGACTCCCCGTCACGGGCGATGATCTCCAGCACGCGAGCGGCTCGATCCACCGATTGCACAGTCCCCGGCTCCACCATGTCCCACGCCCCGTCCGCTCGACCACACCATCAGCTCTCTGCGCATTACGCAGACCATTGCGCAATGCGCACCACAATGCCACAGTAGGGTACGGACCGCCTTTGGAGGCCACCATGAGCGTCAACCAGCACCCCCGAGTTCTGCTCTACCCCCGCATCCGCAAATCCCCGTTCTTCTACGCCTCGAGGCGTCACGGGGTCGCGATGTACAGCGTCTACAACCACACGTACCACCCCCGGCACTACGGCGACCCGATCGCCGAGTACTGGGCGCTGCTGGAGGGCGTCACCCTCTGGGACGTCGGCGTCGAACGTCAGATCGAGATCTCCGGCCCCGACGCCTTCGACTTCACCAACCTGCTGATCACCCGCGACCTCTCGAAGTGCGCGGTCGGCCAGTGCAAGTACGTCTTCCTCACGGACCAGCACGGAGGGATCCTCAACGATCCGATCCTGCTGCGCCTCGAGGAGAACCGCTTCTGGCTCTCCCTCGCCGACAGCGACATCCTGCTGTGGGCCCGCGGCGTCGCCACCCATGCCGGGATGGACGTGAGCATCGAGGAGATCGATGTGGGCCCCGTGCAGGTGCAGGGGCCGAAGTCCTATGCCGTCATGCGGGACCTGCTCGGCGACGCCGTCGCCGACATCCGCTACTACTACCTGCATGACTTCCAGATCGACGGGATCGACGTGACCGTCTCCCGCACCGGGTACACCGGCGAGATCGGCTACGAGATCTACGTTCACGAGGCGTCCAAGAACGCCGTGCGGCTGTGGGAGAAGGTCTGGGAGGCCGGGCAGGCCCACGGGCTGCAGGTCATCGGGCCGTGCCATATCCGTCGCATCGAGGGCGGCATGCTCGCCCACGGAGCGGACATCACGGTGGACACCAATCCGTTCGAGATCGGCATGGGCTACGACTGGATGGTGGACCTCGACCAGGAGGCGGACTTCATCGGCAAGCAGGCCCTCACCCGGATCAAGGCCGAAGGCCCCAGGCGCAAGCTCGTGGGGCTCGAGATCGACGGCCCGGACCTGGGCACCTACAACGACGGGTCGATGATCGACGTGCTCCCCGTCCATGCCGGCGGCACCCGCATCGGCGAGGTCACCTCGGCCTGCCGATCCCCGCGCCTGGCGAAGAACATCGGGTTGGCCATGGTCTCGGTCGAGCACTCCGAGGTGGGCACGGCGCTGCAGGTCGACGTCGGGGCCCGGGACGACTCCGGCTCCGATCTGGTCTCCGCAGTGGTGGTCGCCAAGCCCTTCATCGACCCGACGAAGGAACAGCCCAAGAGCGATGTCACCGCCCTGGACGCCTCAGCCCCTCGCCGCACGGGACCGGTGGCAGGCGGCTGAGATGCCCGGCGACCAGAGCCCGCGCCGCGAGGGTCCGTGGCCCGACGCCCTGGTGCGCGGCACCCGCTTCGAAGTGATCCCGGTGCCCGGGATCATCGCGACGGTGGCCGCGCACCTGCCGCCGGGCATGCGCGTGAGCGTCACGGCATCCCGCAAGCACGGCCTCGATGCCACGCTCGCCGCAGCCCGCGCCCTGGCCGAGCAGGGCTATGTCGCGATCCCCCATCTGGCGGCCCGGCAGATCGCCGATGAGGCCGAGCTCCAGCGGATCCTGGACGACCTCGCCAGCTCCGGAGTGCAGGAGCTGTTCGTCATCGCCGGCGACGCCCCGCATCCCGCGGGGGATTTCGAGGGGTCACTGCACCTGCTGGAGGCGATGGGCACGAGTGGCCGGTCCTTCGAGATCGGGGTGGGCGCATATCCGGAGGGCCACCCGTTCGCCCCGTCCGAGGCGGAGTCGATGCGCCTCCTCCAGGAGAAGGCGCGGTACGCGTCCGTGCTCGTCACCCAGCTGTGCTTCGACGCCGGCGCACTGCTGGACTGGGTGCGGCGGTTGCGCGAGCACGGGGTGCGGACGCCCGTGCGCCCCGGTATCGCGGGTCCGACGGACGTCGCCCGGCTGCTGCGCATCGGGGCTCGCGTCGGCGTCGGACCGTCGCTGCGCCTGCTCACGCGGCAGGGGTCAGGGATCCGGCACCTGCTCGGACCGGGCGGCTGGTCCCCGGACACGCTGCTCGAGGAGCTCGCCCCGTCGTTCGCCGACCCCCGCTACGGACTCGAGGGGCTCCACGTCTATACGTTCAACGCCGTGGAGGCGAGCGCGGCCTGGTGGCACAGCGGGGACGGGAGGCGCGGTGGGGACGAGTCCCCGGCCGTCTCCCGCTGAACTCGCCCCGTCGGGAGCTGTCGGCCGCCTCCCGGAGCGCCCGGCCCCGTTGTGCATCGTCGGGACCTGTTGTGCATCGCAGCCTCAGCGATCTCTGCCATGATCGTGCGGTCTGCGAACCGATCACGGCAGGAGATCTTCGATGGAGACACCGGACCCTCAGGACGACCAGTGGCAGGACCGCGTCCGGGAGATGGTCGCGACGCGTCAGGATGAGCTGACACGCCCCGATGCCGACCAGGGGCTCCTCGCCGCGCAGATGAAGCAGGTCCACGACGAGCTCGTCCAGCTCCGGATGCACTACCAGTTCGGCATCGATGAGGTGCAGACGAAGGTCAACATCCTCCGCCAGGAGTTCGAGCAGATCCACGACTACAGCCCGATCGAGCACGTGCGCTCGCGCCTGAAGAGCACCGAGAGCCTGATCGAGAAGGCCGTGCGCACCGGCGGCGAGATGACGGTTCCGGCGATCAGGGCACGGGTCCACGACATCGCCGGGGTGCGGATCACCTGCAGCTTCGTCTCCGACGTGTACTGGATCGCGGACATGCTGCGCCGCCAGCCGGACCTCGAGACGCTCACGGTCAAGGACTACATCGCCGAGCCCAAGCCCAACGGGTACCGCTCGCTGCACCTGATCGTGCGGGTCCCCGTCTTCCTCTCCGAGCACACGGAGTACGTGCCCGTCGAGCTGCAGCTGCGCACGATCGCCATGGACTTCTGGGCCAGCACTGAGCACAAGCTGAGCTACAAGTACCGCAAGAACCTCCCGGGCCGACTGCGCGCCGAGCTCGACGACGCGGCCCGCGTCGCCGCGGATCTCGACGAGCGGATGGAACGCATGCGCGACGAGATCCGCCCGATGCCCGACCGCGGGGAGACCGTCTCCGCGTCACCGTCCCCGCCCGCGTCCCCGTCTCACTCGTCTCCCTGACGCAGCGCTCCCGGACTGCCGGGAAGGCTGCCGGGCAGATCACCCAGCGGTTCCACCCCGCACCTGGCCGGTGCTCATAATGGGCTCATGAGCAACTCCAGGAGACGCGTGCTGATCACCGGCGCCGCAGGCGGCGTCGGCTCCCGACTGGCGGAGGGACTGCGGGAGGACTACGACCTGGTCCTCCACGACCGCAGCCGCGAGAACGCCCCGCCGGGCACCGACTTCCGCACTGCCGAGCTCGGAGTGCTCGACGAGGTCCTCGACCTGATGGACGGCGTCGACACGGTGGTGCACCTCGCCGGCGCCGCGTCACCGGAATCCCCGTGGGATGCCGTGCTCGACGCCAACATCGTGGGGCAGCGGAACATCCTGGAGGCGGCTCGCCGAGCGGGCGTGCGACGTGTGGTCCTGGCCTCCTCCAACCACGCCATGGGCATGTACGACCGGAACGAGCAATGGCCCGTGTATCCCGACCAGATCCCCCGGGCGGACTCCCTCTACGGCGTCTCCAAGATCTTCGGCGAGGCCATCGGCCGCTACTACCACGACGAATACGACCTCGACGTGATCGCCCTGCGCATCGGGTGGGTGAGCGATGATCCCCTGGAGGCCCAGGAGGACATCCTGCGCGCCATGTGGCTCAGCCGCGAGGACTGCGAGCAGGTGGTGCGCTGCGCGATCGAGGCCGAGGTGCGCTTCGGGATCTACTACGCGATCTCGAACAACCCCAACCGCCGCTGGTCGCTGACCAACACCACGCTCGAGCTGGGATATCGACCCGAGGATTCCTGGACCGATCTGGCCGGAGCCACCGAGCACGTGGTCGAAGGCGGTGCCGACGTCCGCGACACGTGGCCGCTGGGTTCATGACCTCCTCCCCCACCGGGGATCCCGTCACGCGGTCGTCCGCGCGGCACGTCGGCCCGTCCTCCACGGCCTCCCGCGGGTGCTCCTCCGGGTCGCGCCGGCAGGCGCTGGTGCACGCCGCGTCCGCCCTGCGGATGCTGGTCGCCCTGCTGGTGCTCGCCGCCCTGGTCGCGAACGCCGCCGGGGCGCTGCAGGACGGCCTGTTCGCCCAGAACATCTCGTACTTCACGAATCAGTCGAACCTGATGTTCGTGACCCTCGTGATCGCCGGCACGATGTGGACCGCCCGGCATCCGGTGTGGTTCGACGACGTGCGCGGCGCGGTCGCGTTCTACCTCGCGATGACCGGGATCATCTATGCGCTGCTCGTGGCACCGCTCGACGAGCTGCTGCGCTGGGACATCGGATGGACAGGGATCGTGCTGCATCGTCTGGCCCCGGTGGTCGCCGTCGCCGACTGGCTGCTGACGCCCCGCTCCCGGCCGCCAGCCGCCCGCAGGATCCTGTGGTGGCAGCTCTACCCGGTCCTCTTCCTCGCCCTCACCTGGGTGCGGGGCGGAATCACCGGCTGGTACCCCTACGGCTTCCTCGATCCGACGCTGTCCTCGTGGTCGCAGGTGCTGCTGACCACGGTCGTGGTGCTGGTCGCCTTCTTCGCGGTCGCGACACTCCTGCACCTGCTCGGCGGGCGGCTGCGGACGGGTTCGTCGGCGCACCGGGAGGCAGCTCGCTCCCGAGCGTGAGGTCGCCGGGCGTGACGCCGGCGAACCGCTCACCGCCTGGGACGACGACCTGCGGGATGAGGCCCTGGGCGTCAGTCGAGCCCTTGGGCGAGCAGTGACTCCAGCTGGGCGATGGCCTCGGAGTCGCCGACGATCTCGACCCTCTCCGACCCGCCGGCACAGTGCTCGAGGGCGAGGCTCCGCCCCCATGCCCAGAGATCCAGAGCGGTCGCCGATCCGCTGACTGCGGCGCGCGGGAGGGAGTCGAGGTCGGCGTCCGGGCCCGAACCTGCGCCTGCGCCTGCGCCTGCGCCTGCGGGAGCGTCGAGCAGGCGGCCGACGGGGGCGTCGAACTCCTTGCCGTCACGGGGCCGGGTGCCGGACCACCGGCTGATGAGCAGGGACTGCACGGCGCCGCCCTCGGCCGTGATCTCCACGAGCGCGACGGGCGCGGTGGTGGCCCAGTCCGGGATCCAGTCGAAGGCGGCCGGCCACATCACCTCCAGCACATGCTCGAGACCCGCATGGGCGATGTCCTCGCGGATCGCGGTCACGGGCCGTCCCGCGGTGAGCTCGGCATCGACGCGGTGGATCGTCACCTCATGGAGCTGCATCCTGCGGATGACGCCGACGTCCTGCCGCGCCGAGAACCAGAACCAGGCGGGCTCCTGATCGGAGTGCGCTCCGAGCTGCTCGAGGAGGCCGTCCACCGCCGCCGCACGACGCTGGCGGAGCTCCTCGAGATCGTCGGGCCGCGGGGTCGCGGACTCCTCGATCTCCGTAGCCCCCTCGTCGGTCGTGACCCCCTGCGCGAGGACCGCGGACCAGAACTCGGGGACCTCCGTCGCGTGCCACAGCAGGTCCGCGGCGTTCCAGTCCGGGCAGGTGGGGACCCTCTGCTCGGGGTCGGCGGCGGCGAGGGCTGCGGCCAGCCGATCCGCCTCGTCGCGGATCGCGGTCAGGGCATCGATGCTCATGGAGCCATCCAAGCACAGCGGACGGACAGCCGACAGGTCACCTGCTGCCGCCGAACCGATCGCGGGACCGAGATCGCGGGCCTGCCCCGCCCGCAGCCGGACCGCCGTTGACCCACATACCCCCATGGGGTATAAATGGCCGTGTATCCGGCCTCCCTCGAGGCACCCCACGACGTCACGGAGAACCCCATGAGCGCCACCACGAGCACCTTCCAGGTCACCGGCATGACCTGCGGCCACTGCGAGATGTCCGTCCGCGAGGAGGTCAGCGAGATCCCCGGCGTACAGAACGTCGATGTCAGCCATGAGACCGGCTCCCTGGTCGTCTCCTCCGAGCACCAGCTCGAGGATGCGGCGGTGCTCGCGGCCGTCACCGAGGCCGGATACTCGGCGACTCGCGCCTGAATCCGTCGGGTCGCAGTCAGGCCTCAGGCCGCACCGATATCGTCTCTCCAGTCCCCGAACCGCGAGAGAAGAGCCGAATGCCTGCTTCGACCACCCTGACTGCCACCTCCCTGCACGCCGGATATCCCGGCGAACCTGTCCTGGCCGGGGTCGATCTGTCGATCGCCGCCGGTCGGCCCCCGCAGGGGCTCCTCGGGGCATCCGGCGCCGGCAAGACAACTCTGATCGGCGTGCTGCGCGGAGACATGAAGCCGAGCTCCGGGCAGGTCACCCTGGATGGTCGCAATGTGCACAAGCTGCGCGGCAAGGATCACAGGACCTTCCGGGCCGCGGTGCGCTTCGTCTCGCAGTACGCGATGACGGTCGTCGAGCCCCGGGAAACCGTCTCCGGCCGTCTCGACCATGCCTCCAAGGTGGCCCGGAAGGGCGGTCGCACCCACGCGGTCTCCCCCGCCGAGATGCTCGAGACCGTGGGCCTGGGTGAGCACTTCCTGGGCCGGCGCATGATGACCCTCTCCGGCGGCGAGAAGCAGCGCGTCGCCCTGGCCACCGCGCTCGCCACCCGCCCCGAGATCCTGATCCTCGACGAGCCGCTGACGGCCGTGGATCCCGGCATGCGCGGAGAGATCAGCTCGACCCTGCGTGACGTCATCGAGCGCCTCGGGATCGGCGTGCTCATCGCCTCCCACGACATCGAGCTGCTGCAGCGGCTGTGCCCGCAGATCTCCTTCCTCGGCGAGGGCCGCATCCTGGCTCGGGGCTCCCTGGAGGAGGTCCTCGCCCATACCGAGCACGGGGAGATCCGCGAGCTCGCCGAGAGCGCCCCGCAGGCCGTGCAGCGCTTCCGCTGAGCCCGCGCCGCTCGCGACACCAGCGTCCTGCATCATGCCGCCGGTCCCGGCGGCCCTGTCACCTCACGAAGGGCGCCAGATAGCCGCCGTCCGGGTCGAGGAGGCCGATGAGCAGCCGGGCCGGGCGCCAGTGCGCGGCACGCTCCTCAGCGCTGTCGCAGGCGAGAAAGATGTCGAGGTCGCGCAGCTGGTCGAGGATCGCCGCACCGTGGAGGAGCACTCGACCATGACTCGGGTCCAGCTGACGAGCGGCGATCTCGACCGCGGCGTCGGCCGCCTCCGAGTCGACACGCTCGCCCTCCTCGGAGACGCAGGCCTCGCAGACCAAGCGGCACAGATCGATCGCGACCGGGCCGCGCACCGCGAACTCGAGATCCAGCAGGGCGACGACCCCTCCGTCCCAGAGGGCGTTCATCAGGGCGAGGTCGCCATGGTTGACGACGTGCTCCACCAAGGGTGCAGTCCGGAAGTAGTCCGCGAGGAGGTCGTGGAGCCGCGACCGACGGGCACTGGACAGCCCGAGCGCGACAGCGGCGCGTTCTGCCGATGCCGTGGCATCGCCGAGCGTCGCCGGCACGAAGCCTCCGTGCGAGGAGACGTGCGCGGCGAGGGTCCGGCTCGCCTCGTGCACGAGCTGGCACCGCGTCCACAGCTGCTGGATCGCCTCCCGCCGCTCTGCAGCTGACAGCGTCGGCCATGCCTCGTACAGGTTCTGGCCGTGCATTTCCCGGGTCACGATCCAGCCATGCCCCTCAGACGTGCCATCCGCGAGGATCTCCGGGTGTCCGACGGCGTCCGGGAGAGCACGCACCAGGGCGACCTCACGAGCCATATCGACCGGTGTATGCGCGATTCGCACCGCGATACCGCCACCGACCCAGGTCGCGTTCGAGATCCCGTTGGCTCGCCGCATCTGCGAGAGGTCACCACCGTGGCGGGCTGCGACCTCGGCAGCCAGATCCCGGACCAGAGCGGCACTGGACGGGTCGCGGTGCTGATCGAGCGGATGGATCGTCGCAGAGGGGTCGAGCATCATGCGGTCATGATTCCACGGTCGCGTCGGAGCGGATCGAGCGGTGCGGCATCGGGCTCCTCAGCAACCTCCGACCATCCCGGGACACGACGAAGCCCCACCGGAGAACCGGTGGGGCTTCGAGCGTCGGTGCGCCATCAGGGATTCGAACCCCGGACCCGCTGATTAAGAGTCCCGAGGAACGTCACCTCGGCTCAGTGATCGAGGTCGACTTCAGCGAAGGCCGAGGTCGGCGCGCGATGGTTGGGTGACTCTTGCATGCCGCTTCGAGCAGAGAAGATCAGGTAGCTGTTCACCTAGGCCTCCTTTCCTCCACACAGTCCAGTCATCCCCAACCACTCGCAATGGCGCGAGATCAGCGGTCCAGGTGGGGCACGGTGTCCTGCATGGACGCCATCGCACAACTCCCTCTTTGGACCGCCTGGCTACGTGCCTCGGAACGGTCCGAGACGACTGTGCGACTGCGCGAATACCACGTCCGTCGGTACCTCAACGGAGTCCCGGCTGAAACCGACCCCCTCGATCTCGAGTGGATCGTTGGGCATCTCGCGAACCCTCGGTGGAAGGCCGCAACACGGCGCAGTGCAAGGACATCGCTTCGGGTCTGGACCACATGGCTGCACCGAACCGGCCGGATCCTCTCAGATCCGTTGTCACTGGTTCCGCCGGCTCCTGCTCCAACATCTGTGCCGCGACCGTGTCCAGACCCCGTGATCCGGAGGGCGCTCCTCAGCTCGAGCACTAGGGTCCGAGCGATGATCACTCTCGCAGCCGAGGCAGGGCTGCGGCGTGGCGAGATCGCAGGAGTATCTCGCTCCGATGTCATCGATGAACGCGGTGGAGCGTCGCTCATCGTCCGCGGTAAGGGCAGGCGCGAACGCACTGTGCCTTTAACTCCCGCCGCAGCGGACGCCGTCGCACGACAGTTCAACAGTGTCTCGCCCGAGCTACCATGGCTCTTCCCGTCAAAGGGGAGCTATGCCGACGCGCATATCCAGCCAATACGGGTTGGCGAACCGGAAATTGTCAAGGTGGATGAGACCAGTGGGAGTTAGGCGGCGATCTCGTAGTTGGGCTGGTGCTGCTCTTGTTGGTGGG